>JAZRLE010000001.1:0-3018 GCA_045646665.1 Faecousia sp.
TCCTTGACCGGGAGGAAAGGCTGAACAAACTCAAGCTTTTCCGGCTTATTTCTTTTTGCCTTGCTTGCCCGGTTTTTTGAGTTGTTTCGGGTCATACTTGTAACCAATCCTCCTGAAGTGTAGTTTCCGCCTGCCAAACCAGAAGGAGACAATATGTCCAAGGTATTGGATCAAGGAGTCTCCATCGATGCCCATAACAGCTATCACAGCCAGCGGAATGAGGGTTATCGTCATCACAACGATGCGGATCGTCGTGGACATCGGGATCCACATCAATTCCGGGTAACCAACCAAGGCTACAAGAAAAACAGCCTCAATGGCATTTCGTGTCTCCACCATACCACCGAGGAGTTTTCCCGAGTCTGTGTAGTTGGCCGGAATGGCATACACATTACTGAATTCCTTCTCTTCCATAATCAACCTACTTCGATTACGGGTGTAGTCTCAACGCTGAGTATCTGCCAGCACGGAATGTGCATCTGAACTCCTGAATCATGTTCGATCGTCAGCAGATCGGTATGATTTAGTTTCTTCAGCTTTGAAATGACTCTATCTGCCTCAACTTCAAAGACCTCTTCACCATCGATGAACGAACCGCCAACGAGGGTGATTCTGTAATTGGATTTAAGCACTTGCTATCACTTCCTTTACTTAAGGCTTGTACCGGGGTCATTCTTCAAGTGACTCACCGGTTGAGATGTACAGGATATTTCTTGCAGGAATAAATGCGCGGCTCGTCTCTGGAGTGCCGACCACCAAAATGTCGTCGGGCTTACAACGCCAAAAACGATTGTGGAGATAAGTATCTACTGGGCCGCTGCATTCTTCACATACTTGGATCGTGCGACCACCTATGAGGTGGATTCGATAGTCTTGCGTGTGCATAAGCTTACCTTCCTATCCGATAAATAAATGCGGTAGTATCATAACGGCCCAACCGCAAAGCCTCATTGTGGTCCGGAACAAATATGTCCACACGACTGATGTCATTCTCTATCCCGGAAGCGCCTCGATCCTCAACCGTATACATGATGCCATTGATCATAATCTGGGTGCCGAAGGGATAGTAGCTGGACATGGCCACCATTCCGCGCTGAACAGCTTTGCCACTGGCTGTATAGCCATCAGCATTACTGCCACAGCACTTGGAACAAGCACAGTAGTGGGTTACATTCACCTGCAGAGAATAAAGGGGTTCGCCATAGGCAGAAGAACCAACAGGCTGATCGAAGTCCACATTCTTGGGTCTTCTGAGTCTGAGAGAACCTTCATAGCTGGGCGAATTGAACACAACACCGGTTCCGCCTGCAGAGTGGACCCACATACGGGTGCCGTCCTGGGCATATCCGGCAAATATGAGCACATGGTTCCATCCAGACCCATCGCTTTCCATGAGGAAGCCTAAATCTCCGGGAAGCAATTCCTCGGCAGTAATGGATTCCGAGTTCTCCCATTGGCCACCGGTACCAGCCTGCAGGCTAACGCCTAAGGCCGTCTTGTAAGTCCAGTCTGAGAATCCGGAGCAGTCCAGACCGAAGGGCCGTATCGTTCCGGACGAACTGGACCCGGCAGCGGTAACCAGTTTTGGCGTATTCCACTCATCGTTCCAGCCTGCAGCACTCTTGCCGCCCCAGAAATAAGGCACCTTACCAACCAGGGCCAAACCTGTGGTAATGATGTGCTTGCGGGTTGCATTGCAGTTCTGCAGGTTAACAAAAGCGATCAGCTCCGCATCAGTAAGAGGAACCACGGTTCCGCTTCCGAGAGTCCCATAGATGGTCATCTTCAGCGAGTTGGACATGTTCTGCGTGACCTCGCCATAGGTCAGTGTGGAACCGGGATACTGTGCGCTCATGTCGAGGCCAAATGCACTTGCGACCACGCTATTGTCAAAAGGATGAATGGTACACTCCACATACTTAATAATCTCTGTAGTGGGTTCTACGGTTTCTTCACCATCAGCCTCATAATAGGTAGCACTGCGCGTGCCGGATATCGAGCCGTTGGTGTATGTGGGAACCGAAACCGTTACTGCCTTATACTTAGGGATCGTAACAGCCGTTTCTGATTCCTTTACCTCATCGGGTAAATAATAGGTCCTTTGTTCGGTGGTGTAGGTATAGCGGGTAACGCCATTTACGATGCCATTGACCTGTACCGAAGTAACTACCGTAACTGTGACCGATTTGTATGTAGAGTAAGTCACAGGGACGATCCGCTCCATTTCTTTCTCTACAGAGGTCACCGGGAACATCTGGCCTGTGGTACTGTTCAGTTTGCTGAGCATATCCGATGTTGTCGTGTTCTGCTGTTGCAAGGAAGCAGAATAAGCTGCCAGAATGTAGCTGACATCGTATCCCGCAGAGCTTTGTGCATAATTGGCAAGTGCCTGCATGGACAGGTCGTAATCATATCCGCCATTCTGGATGATTGTTTCCACAGAAGCAAGTGCCTGGTCGTATCCGGAATCTACAATGGCCGTGACATCGTCTGTCAGTTCATCATAGGCCACAACGACGGAAGCGGCATTTGCAGTGGAAAAGGCAGGCTCATTTGCTCCACCCATAATGTAATCCCAGATGATGCTGGGAAGAGATGCAATCAGCACAATTAAGAAGACCAACACCAGACATATACAAATCAGGATCTTATACAGCGTATGCCGCATTGCCCATGCAGCGGAAATGATCGCGCCCCACGGGCCGCCTGAGGCAGTACCGGCCGCAATCTCTGCTACCGCTTTACCGCCTTCGACACCCGCTTTCACGGTTGATGCCGCGGCATTCGCTGTTGCTTCTGCACCTTTCGCTGCAGCTTGCTTGGCGACTTCTTTGGATGCCTGCTTTGCTGCTTGAGCGGCTTTTCCAGCAGCCTGGCCAAAATTATCTCGACCATCTCCCATTTGCTGCTTGGCCGGCTCGGACATTGGTATCACCTCCTGTGATGCTGGGGAAATGGAAAACGGCCATGACTGCAATCACAATCATGGCCGTCTCCTTATTGTTTTCTTCTTGGGGG
>JAZRLE010000002.1:0-2389 GCA_045646665.1 Faecousia sp.
AGCTCATCCTGTGGCATATCGATTGCCTTGCCTTTGCGGATATATTCCTCTACCTGACTTTCCAGATGCAGTTTCTCAATGAGTGTACCGCCTGCCACGGCAATTACCAGACCAAGTACCACATAGATTACCGCTACTCTCCAACCAAAGATACTCATAAGCAGCACAAGACTTCCCAAATCCACCATTGGGGAAGAGATCAGGAAAGAGAATGTAACGCCCAAAGGCAGGCCTGCGCTGGTAAAGCCGATGAACAGCGGAATGGACGAACATGAACAGAACGGTGTTACTGTTCCCAAAAGAGCAGCCACACAATTTGCACCAATGCCATGGAATCGTCCCAGAATCTTCTTTGTTCTCTCGGGCGGGAAGTAGCTCTGAATATAAGAGATTAAAAGGATCAGGAATCCTAATAACACCATGATTTTGATAGTGTCATAGAAGAAAAACTGGATGCTTCCTCCTATACGACTCGCCGGATCAAGCCCGATTGCTTCCACGATGCTGCCGATCAAGCGGTTCAGCCATTGCATACCCAAGACTTCTGTCTGAAAGAAATCCCAGGCAGTTTTGAATGTTTCCATAAAAAGCCCCTTTCATATTCATATATTCAAAAGTGTCGATATGTTGTTTTTAAGAGAAGCCACCTTTTCAGATGGCTCACTTCTCTTTGTCTAAGCAACAGGTTTTTTCTGATTGACTTTGTGTATCAAGCATTAACTGCTGTTTCAGTAAGGCTACGGCTCTATCAGCACCTTCGGAGTCAATGGAGTAATGTACCCACTTGCCTTCTTTTCTGCCTTGAACAACACCGGCATCACACAGGATCTTCATATGATGCGAAAGCGTAGACTGTGTAATATGCAAATCATCCAACAGCACACAAGCACATTTCTCACCGCTACGAAGCAGCGCTAAAATACGCAGACGATTCTCGTCACAAAATGCCTTAAACACTTTTGCATTTTCAACATATTCAGATGCCACGTGGTTCACCTCACATTCAAGTTTATCGATCTGTTATTATTATATTCCTCAAATCGAAGTTTGTCAATATGTCCCCATGTTTTTTTGGTTTCACTTTCCGTTCTATGGTTTCATTTTTGAGTGAAACCATATGAAACCATTTGAAACCGTATCTTTTTTATCAACTGTTGCCAGACTAAAAAGCCATCACCCGTATGGGTGATGCCTTTTTCTTTTTATAAAGAATGACAGGCATCAGATTCTGTGCCTGTCATTCTTTATCTTCAATATATTCGAGCACATCTTCCACCCTGCATTGCAGAAGTCTGCACAGATTGTTCAGTGTATGGGTAGAGATATTCTCTCCTCGCTTCATTGCATAATAGTTGGACATAGGAAATCCCATTTTATTTAATTTGTAGGTTGAGATCCCTTTCTCTCTCATCGTTTTAAAAAGCGGCTCATAACTGATCAAAATGCTCACCTCTACCTTCAAATTCAATATAATTTGAAGGTGCGGAATTGCATATCTACGATAACTCATATATACTATTTATCGTAGAGGTGATATTATGCAAAAGAAGCGCTGCTTTTTTATCGGACATCGCGATGTTTCCCATGAAGTTTATCCTTTATTGTATGACGCCGTAGAAACACATATTATCAAATACAATATAACCGAGTTTATCGTTGGCCATTACGGTCAATTCGATCATTTAGCTGCCAAAGCCGTTCTCCTCGCAAAGCAGCAGCATCCCCATGTTACATTAACTATGCTTTTGCCTTATCATCCAGCCGAGCGAATCATCAATCTGCCGGAAGGATATAATGGAACTCTTTACCCGGAAGGCATGGAGAAAGTTCCCCGCAAGTTTGCTATTGTCAAAGCTAATCAATATATGATAGAACACACCGACTACATCATCGCCTATGCCTGGCACACCGCCAGCAATACATCCAATGTCCTGCAACATGCCCGATCCAGAAATATCCCTATCTGCAATTTGGCTGAGCGTGTTTCATTATCATCCTCTATTATTCATTTTCCACAATCACCCCCTTGAAATCCTGCACACTTTCCACACTTGTCCCGCCCTCTTTCCTATAGTACAATAACGGTAGCGCGACATTAGCGCGATTATAATTTTGAATATTTAATATGGAGGAATATAATCATGGCAAAGATTCTCATCACTCCCGGCAAGTATGTCCAGGGCGCAGGCGAGCTGAAGCAGCTCGGCACATATGCTGCTGCATACGGCAAGAAGGCTCTGATCCTCACCAGCGCCGGCGGCCAGAAGCGCATCGGCAAGATGATCGAAGACAGCTTCGCTGCCACAGATGCTGCAATGGAGTTTGTTATTTTTAACGGTGAATGCAGCAAGAACGAGATCGAGCGTCTGCGCGGCGTCATGCAGGCTTC
>JAZRLE010000003.1:0-9832 GCA_045646665.1 Faecousia sp.
CAACTACTTGGCAACCTTCGCCAAGATCAATGAGTACGGCTTCGTGGAGGCCCCCTACCGGAAGGTCGATAAGGCTACCGGTAAGGTCACCGATCAGGTGGACTATATGACCGCTGATGTGGAAGATGATTTCTGCATCGGACAGGCCAACGAGCCGCTGGACGAGAACGGCTGTCTTGTTAACGAGCGTATTACCTGCCGTCGTCGTAGCGAGATCATCGAGGTAGACCGCAATATGATCGACTATATTGATGTGTCTCCCCGTATGATGTTCTCCATTGCTACCTCTTTCATTCCTTTCCTGCAGAACGACGATGCTAACCGTGCCTTGATGGGCGCCAACATGCAGCGTCAGGCTGTGCCCCTGCTGACCACTGAGCCTCCCATTGTTGCTACCGGTATTGAGCATGCCGCAGCTGTGGACTCCGAAGTCTGCCTGAAGGCCATTGGCGACGGTGTTGTGACCGCTGTTTCTGCTGACGAAATTACTGTTATCTATGATGACGGTGAAGTTGTTACCGAAAAGCTGACCAAGTTTGCCCGCTCCAATGCCGGCACCTGTGTCAACCAGAGACCCATCGTCACTGTGGGTGAGCGCGTTACACGCGATCAGATCATTGCTGACGGTCCTTCCTGCTCCGGCGGCGAAGTGGCTCTGGGTAAGAACGTGCTGATCGGCTTCGTTACCTGGGAAGGCTACAACTACGAGGACGCCATCCTGCTGAACGAGCGACTTGTCCGTGAGGACGTGTTCACCTCTATCCACATCGAGGAGCATGAGACCGAGGCCCGGGATACCAAGCTGGGACCGGAAGAGATCACCCGTGATATTCCCAATGTGGGCGAGGATACCCTGAAGGATCTGGACGAGAACGGTATTATCCGTATCGGTGCCGAGGTCCGTTCCGGCGATTACCTGGTGGGTAAGGTCACCCCCAAGGGAGAGACCGAACTGACCCGCGAGGAGCGTCTGCTCCGTGCCATCTTCGGCGAGAAGGCTCGCGAAGTTCGTGACACCTCTTTGAAGGTTCCTCACGGCGAGAGCGGTATCGTTGTGGATGTTAAGGTATTCACCAAAGAAAATTCCGACGAGCTGGCCCCCGGTGTTACCAAGTCCGTCCGTGTCTACATTGCCCAGAAGCGTAAGATCTCCGTGGGTGATAAGATGGCCGGTCGTCACGGTAACAAGGGTGTTGTCTCCCGCGTTCTGCCTGAGGAGGATATGCCCTTCCTGCCCGACGGTACCCCGTTGGATGTGGTTCTGAACCCCCTGGGCGTGCCTTCGCGTATGAACATCGGTCAGGTTTTGGAAGTCCACTTGGGTTATGCCGCAAAGGCACTGGGCTGGAAGGTTGCCACCCCTGTGTTCGACGGCGCTGACGAGAAGGACATCCGTGATACTCTGAAGTTGGCAGGTCTGCGTGAGGACGGCAAGACCATCCTGTATGACGGCCGTACCGGCGAACCCTTCGATAACCCCGTAACCGTCGGTTATCCCTACTATCTGAAGCTGCACCACCTGGTTGACGATAAGATCCATGCCCGTTCCACCGGTCCGTACGCACTGGTTACCCAGCAGCCCTTGGGCGGCAAGGCCCAGTTCGGCGGCCAGCGTTTCGGCGAAATGGAAGTTTGGGCGCTGGAAGCTTACGGCGCATCCTACACCTTGCAGGAGATCCTGACCGTCAAGTCCGACGATGTGACCGGTCGTGTCAAGACCTACGAGGCGATTGTCAAGGGCAGCAATATCCCCACTCCCGGTGTTCCTGAATCCTTCAAGGTTCTTGTCAAGGAACTGCAGGCTCTGTGTCTGGACATCCGCGTGCTGGATGAAAAGGGCAACGAGATCGAGCTGAAGGACGAGGACGAGGATGACGATGTCATCTACACCGAGCATCATATCCAGCCTATGGGCGTTACTGAGGAAGCGCTGCCCGAGGGCTTTGGAATCGATGAGGACGGTCCGGAAGATATTATGAATGTGTTCGGTGATGCAGAGGATGATTCCGATGCATACGACGCAGACGATGAAGAATAAGGAGGCTTACGTTATGGCAGATGCCACCTTTGAAGCAATTAAAATCGGTATTGCCTCTCCGGAAATGATCCGGAGCTGGTCCTTCGGTGAAGTCAAAAAGCCGGAGACTATTAACTACCGTACCTTAAAACCGGAGCGGGACGGCCTGTACTGCGAGAAGATCTTTGGACCGACCAAGGACTGGGAGTGCCACTGCGGTAAGTATAAGAAGATCAAGTATAAGGGCAAAGTCTGTGACCGCTGCGGTGTGGAAGTCACCAAGGCAAAAGTGCGCCGTGAGCGTATGGGTCACATCGAGCTGGCAGCACCCTGCAGCCATATCTGGTATTTCAAGGGCATTCCCTCCCGTATGGGTCTGATTCTGGATATCAGCCCTAAGGTTCTGGAGAAGGTTCTGTACTTTGCATCTTATATCGTCACCGATCCCGGCGATGCACCTCTTGCTAAGAATCAGGTGCTCTCCGAAAAGGAATACCGGGATATGCGTGAGAAGTATGAGGACGATTTCGAGGCCGGTATGGGCGCCGAGGCAGTCAAGAAGCTGCTGGAGGACATCGATCTGGAAGAGCTGTCCGCACAGCTGCGTGAGGAGCTGAAGAACGCATCTTCTCAGAAGAAACTGCGTCTTGTGAAGCGTCTGGAGGTCGTGGAAGCATTCCGTGAATCCGGCAACAATCCTGCCTGGATGGTTATGGATGTGCTGCCTGTCATTCCTCCCGATATCCGTCCTATGATCCAGTTGGACGGCGGTCGTTTTGCTACCTCTGACCTGAATGACCTGTACCGTCGTGTTATCAACCGGAATAACCGCTTGAAGAGACTCATCCAGCTCCATGCTCCCGATATCATCGTCCGCAACGAAAAGCGGATGCTGCAGGAAGCTGTGGACGCACTGATCGACAACGGCCGTCGCGGCAGAGCCGTCACCGGCGCCAACAACCGTGCACTGAAGTCTTTGAGCGATATGCTCAAGGGCAAGCAGGGTCGTTTCCGTCAGAACCTGCTGGGTAAGCGTGTTGACTACTCCGGTCGTTCCGTTATCGTTGTCGGTCCTGAGCTGAAGCTGTACCAGTGCGGCGTGCCCAAGGAAATGGCTATTGAGCTGTTCCGCCCCTTCGTGAAGAAGAAGCTGGTTGCCGACGGTCTTGCAAGCAACATCAAGTCCGCCAAGAAGATGATCGACAAGGGCAAGACCGAAGTTTGGGATGCACTGGACGAGATCATCAAGGATCGTCCCGTTATGCTGAACCGTGCGCCTACCCTGCACCGTCTGGGTATCCAGGCCTTTGAGCCGATCCTGGTGGAAGGTCGCGCACTGAAGCTGCACCCCCTGTGCTGTACCGCATTTAACGCCGACTTCGACGGCGACCAGATGGCTATCCACGTACCGCTGTCTGCCGAGGCACAGGCTGAGGCCCGTATGCTGATGCTCTCTGCTAACAACCTGCTGCGTCCTCAGGACGGCAAGCCGGTTACCGTGCCCACACAGGATATGATCCTGGGCGCTTACTATCTGACCTACACCCGTATCGGCAAGGCCGAGAAGGGCGCTGAGACTGTCTTTATTACCGATGCCGGCGAAACCGACCTGCCCGCAGGCGAGCTGGTGGATGGCGATCTGTTCGTGGAAGCCAACAAGAAGGCGAAGGCAGAAGGTAAGGCGATTGCCAAGTTCCGTCCCGTGTTGAACTACTCCAGTGTGGAAGAGGCACTGGCTGCCTATGCCGATGGCGATGTGGGTCTGCACGCACCCATCCGCGTCCGTTACAGCAAGGAAGTGGACGGTGTTACCAAGACACAGATCATCAACGCTACCGTTGGTCGTCTGATCTACAATGAGCCGATTCCGCAGGATTTGGGTTTTGTAAACCGTAACGATTCTGAGCATGCCTTTGATCTGGAAGTGGACTTCCTGGTTGACAAGAAGCAGCTGGGTAAGATCATTGACAAGTGTATCCGTAAGCACGGCTTCACCGTGGCAACGGAGATGCTGGACCGGATCAAGAGCTTGGGCTACAAGTTCTCCACCAAGGGCGCTATCTCCGTGTCCATCGCGGATATGGTGGTTCCCGAGATCAAGTATCAGCTGGTTCGTGAGGCGGAGAAGAAGGTCGTGGAGATCGAGCAGTTCTACCGGCAAGGCTATATCACCAATGACGAGCGTTACCGTGTGGTGGTTCAGCAGTGGGAAAAGACCACCGGCGATGTCACCAATGCGCTGTCCGGCAACCTGGACGAGTTCAACCCCATCTATATGATGGCTGACTCCGGCGCCCGTGGTAGTATGGCACAGATCCGTCAGCTGGCTGGTATGCGTGGTTTGATGGCGGATACCGCAGGTCGTACCATTGAGATCCCCGTTAAGGCAAACTTCCGTGAAGGTCTGTCTGTTCTGGAGTACTTCATTTCCTCCAGAGGCGCTCGTAAGGGCATGACCGATACGGCTCTTCGTACCGCTGACTCCGGCTACCTGACCCGCCGTATGGTGGATGTTTCTCAGGAAGTCATTATCCGTGAGCACGATTGCGGCACCACCAGAGGTATCTGGGTTGGCGCTGTGGTGCAGAACGGTGATGTGATCGATAGCTTCGGTAATCGTATCCGCGGTCGTTTCCCCGTAAACGATGTACTGCATCCCGTAACCGGCGAGCTGCTCCACTCCAAGGATGTCATGATGATGCCCGAGGATGCCGAGAAGTTCGAAAAGGCCGGTATCGAGAAGATCTATATCCGTACCGTCCTGGGCTGCCGTGCAAGAAACGGTGTCTGCGCCCAGTGCTACGGTATGAACCTGGCAACCTCCAAGAAGGTCGATCTGGGTGAAGCCGTCGGTATCATCGCGGCACAGTCCATCGGTGAGCCCGGTACCCAGCTGACTATGCGTACCTTCCACTCCGGCGGTGTTGCAGGTGACGATATCACCCAGGGTCTGCCCAGAGTTGAAGAATTGTTCGAGTCCCGCCGTCCCAAGAAGATGGCACAGATCTCCGAGGTCACCGGTGTGGTGTCCAATGACGAATCCCACCGCAGCGCAATGCGTAACATCACCATTACCGCTGAGGATGGCGAAGTCAAGGTCTATCAGGTGCCCTATTCTGTTGGCTTGAAGGTGCAGAGCGGCAAGACCGTCCAGAAGGGTGAACCCATCACCGACGGCGCGCTGTATCCCCAGGATGTTCTGCGGATCTCCGGTGTGGAGGCTGTGCAGGATTATCTGGTGCAGTCTGTTCAGGCTGTGTACCGTCAGCAAGGTGTTGAGATCAACGATAAGCACATCGAGGTTATCATCCGTCAGATGATGCGCAAAGTCCGCGTGGACGATCCCGGCGACAGCAATCTGCTGATCGGCACTGTGGTGGATTCCTTTGTTTTCGAGGATGCCAACGCACAGGTGCAGGCACGGATCGATGCCGGCGAGACCGAGCTGCGTCTGGCAGAGGGTTCTGCAATGCTGATGGGTATTACCAAGGCATCTCTGGCAACCGATTCCTTCCTGTCTGCCGCATCCTTCCAGGAGACCACCAAGGTTCTGACCGATGCCGCCATCAAGGGCAAGGTCGATCATCTGGTAGGTCTGAAGGAGAATGTCATCATCGGTAAGCTGATCCCCGCAGGCTCCGGTCTGATGGCTTACCGGGATTACCAGCCCGGTGAGACTCCGGAACCTAAGGAAGCGGAAGTACCCGCTGACGATATCGCTGACTAATATCCCAAATGCCGCTGTCGAAAGACAGCGGCATTTTCGTGGGGACGGACTTTTGTGTTTCCCTTGAGGACAAAAGAGGAGAAGTGCCTGAAAGTGGCGGTATTGCAGAGTTTTTTATAAAAAAATGTTGACTTTTTCCAAATGTTGCGTATAATAGACTTCTGTATGGACACTAAAAAAGATATTAGTACTGTAAAATGCGGTACTATGGCGGAAATCCGCCGGGATAACATAGTTGTGGGGGCAAAGCAACTGAAAAAAGCCATCCGCAACAATCGGGTCTTGTCAGTTTTTCTGGCAGAGAATGCAGACCCTGCTGTTACTGAACCAATAGCAGTTCTGTGTCAGACCGATGGTATCCCTTTGGTTTGGGTAAAAACCATGGCAGAGTTGGGTCGCGCCTGCGGGATCGATGTGGGTGCTGCTGCCGCAGCTACTGTCAAATCTCTTTGATTCTGACGGAAATTTTCCGTGGAATATATAATTTAAGAAAGGAGAAAATTGGATGCCTACTTTTAATCAGCTTGTTAAGCATGGCCGTCAGCAGGTCGCCTACAAGTCCACCGCTCCTGCTCTGCAGAGAGGTCTGAACACTCTGGAGAACAAGGCTACTAACGTTCCTTCCCCCCAGAAGCGTGGCGTTTGCACTGCTGTCCGTGTCACCAGCCCCAAGAAGCCGAACTCTGCACTGCGTAAGATCGCCCGTGTGCGTCTGACCAACGGTATGGAAGTTTCCGCTTATATCCCTGGTGTTGGCCATAACCTGCAGGAGCACTCTGTTGTTCTGATTCGCGGCGGTCGTGTTAAGGACCTTCCCGGTGTGCGTTACCACATCATCCGCGGCACTCTGGATACCCAGGGCGTTCAGGGCCGTATGCAGTCCCGCTCCAAGTATGGTGCAAAGCGTCCCAAGGCCGGCAAGAAGTAATTCGCCGCGTCCCGACAAAACTTGAAATTTTCCCAAGCCTTTTAGCAAGGCGATGCCTTGCCATGATGGTTTTTTATATAGAAACCTCTGGCCAGGCACAACGAAAGCATCGCTTTCGAGTACCGATGAAATCATTATAATATGAAGGAGGGAAGCAAAGTGCCCAGAAGAGGTAATGTTCCCAAGAGAGAGGTTCTTCCGGATCCTCAGTATAATTCCGTTCTGGTTACCAAGCTCGTCAACAGCATCATGCTCGACGGCAAGAAGGGTGTTGCCCAGAAGGTCGTTTATGGTGCATTTGAGATCGTAGAGAACAAGACCGGTAAGAATGGCCTGGAGGTATTCCAGCAGGCTATGGAAAACATTATGCCCGCAGTGGAGCTGAAGGCTCGCCGCGTTGGTGGTTCCACTTATCAGGTCCCCATTGAAGTGCGTCCTGATCGCCGTCAGACCCTGGGTCTGCGTTGGAACTCCGCTTATAGCCGCGCTCGTAGCGAAAACACGATGCGTGAGCGCCTGGCTGCTGAAATCATGGACGCTGCCAACAATACCGGCGCATCTGTGAAGAAGCGTGAAGATGTGCACAAAATGGCTGATGCCAACAAGGCATTCGCTCATTTCCGTTGGTAATAAAGGAGACAAGTTTCCATGGCAAGAGAGTATTCTCTGGAAAATACTAGAAATTTTGGCATCATGGCGCACATTGATGCCGGTAAGACCACCACTTCCGAGCGTATCCTTTTCTACACCGGTAAGAATTACAAGATCGGTGAGACCCATGACGGCTCTGCCACTATGGACTGGATGGCACAGGAGCAGGAGCGTGGTATTACCATCACTTCAGCTGCAACCACCTGTTTCTGGAAGGGTTGCCGACTGAATATCATTGACACCCCGGGTCACGTTGACTTCACTGTTGAGGTTGAGCGTAGCCTGCGCGTGCTGGACGGCGCTGTTACCGTTCTGTGTGCAAAGGGTGGCGTTGAGCCCCAGACCGAGACCGTTTGGCGTCAGGCCGATGAGTACAAGGTCCCCCGTATGATCTATGTCAACAAGATGGACATCACCGGCGCAGATTTCTATCGCGTTCTGGAAATGATCGATGACCGTCTGAAGTGCAATGCAGTGCCCATTCAGCTGCCTATCGGCTACGAATCTACCTTCAAGGGCAATATCGACCTGGTCGAGATGAAGGCTAATGTCTTCTATGATGACAAGGGTATCGATGTCCGCAGCGAGGAGATTCCTGAGGATATGGTGGACCTGGCAAATGAGTACCGCGAGAAGCTGCTGGATGCCGTTTCTTCTCTGGACGATGATGTGGCTATGCTGTATCTGGAAGGCGAAGAGGTTCCTGTTGATATGATCAAGGCGGTGATCCGTAAGGCTACCATCGCCAATGATATGGTTCCCGTTGTTTGCGGCACTTCTTATAAGAACAAGGGTGTTCAGCAGGTGCTGGATGCTGTGGTTGACTATATGCCCAGTCCTGTGGACAAGAAGGGCATCAAGGGTATCAACCCCAACACCGAGGAAGAGGATTTCCGTCCCGCTTCCGATGACGCACCTTTCTCCGCTCTGGCATTCAAGATCGCTACCGACCCCTTCGTGGGCAAGCTGTGCTTCTTCCGCGTGTACTCCGGTACACTGGAAAAGGGCACCACGATTTTGAACTGCACCAAGGGCTCCAAGGAGCGTCTTGGCCGTATCCTGCAGATGCACGCCAATCACCGTGAGGATATCGACAAGGTATATGCCGGTGATATCGCAGCAGCTGTGGGCGTGAAGAACACCACCACCGGTGACACCTTCTGCGATGAGGATCATCCCATCATTCTGGAGTCTATGGTGTTCCCCGAGCCTGTTATTTCCGTTGCTATCGAGCCCAAGACCAAGGCCGGTCAGGAGAAGATGGGTATTGCACTGTCCAAGCTGGCAGAAGAAGACCCCACCTTCAAGACCTACACCGACCAGGAGACCGGTCAGACCATCATCTCCGGTATGGGCGAACTGCACCTGGAGATTATCGTTGACCGTCTGCTCCGTGAGTTCAAGGTCGAGGGTAATGTGGGTGCACCTCAGGTCGCTTACAAAGAGACCATCCGCAAGGAAGTGGAGCAGGACACCAAGTATGCCCGTCAGTCCGGCGGTAAGGGTCAGTACGGTCATGTCAAGATCCGTGTCGAACCCAATGAGCCCGGCAAGGGATACGAGTTTGTCAACGCTGTCGTGGGCGGTGCTATTCCCAAGGAATATATCCCCGCTGTTGATGCCGGTATCCAGGGCGCTATGAACTCCGGTGTTTTGGCCGGCTATTCCGTAGTGGATGTGAAGGTCACCCTGTTCGACGGTTCCTACCACGAGGTCGACTCCTCTGAAATGGCATTTAAGATTGCCGGTTCCATGGCATTCAAGGAAGCCTGCAGAAAGGCCAACCCCGTCATTTTGGAGCCCATCATGAAGGTTGCTGTCACAGTTCCCGATGAATATATGGGCACTGTGATCGGCGATATCACCGCTCGTCGCGGCAACATCCTGGGTCAGATCACCCGTACCGGTGCTGTTCAGGTTGATGCCAATGTTCCTCTGTCCGAGATGTTCGGTTACGCTACCGACCTGCGTAGTAAGACCCAGGGTCGCGGTAACTACACCATGGAGCCCAGCCATAACTCTGAGCTTCCTAAGTCCAAGACCGAGGAAATTATGAAATTGCGCGCAAAGGCCTAATTTTTAAGGGAAATTATAAAAATTTCTCTTGTATTTACGGATACTTTGTAGTACAATGCATTTGACTGCATTTCTAACTGTCAACAAAAAATATTTTATTTTATCAATCTAGGAGGAATTTCAAATGGCAAAGCAGAAATTTGAAAGAACCAAGCCTCATGTCAACATTGGTACTATCGGCCACGTTGACCACGGCAAGACCACTCTGACCGCTGCTATCACCAAGTACCTGTCCATGCAGGGCTACGCTGACTTCGAGGACTACGCTTCCATCGATAAGGCTCCCGAGGAAAAGGCTCGTGGTATCACGATCAACACCGCTCACGTTGAGTATCAGACCGACGCTCGTCACTATGCTCACGTTGACTGCCCCGGCCACGCCGACTATATCAAGAACATGATCACCGGTGCTGCTCAGATGGACGGCGCTATC
>JAZRLE010000004.1:0-25315 GCA_045646665.1 Faecousia sp.
TACCATAGCTTCTATCGTCGGCAGCAATTCTTTGATATGTGTGTAATTTCGTTTGGACATAACGATACCCCCTTATGTAGTTATTATCCTACATAAGGGGGTGTTTTGTCTATTGTCCGATTTTACTGGTTCGGTTCATTCCGGTGCTGCTTTTTTGTTGTCTTTAAAAAACACAGCAATGGGCGTCTTCACAAAATGCATTGACACAACAGGGTTTTCTGTATTATAATAACCCTATCTCAAATGAAGGTTGGTGACGGTATGGATTGGGATTTTACCATGGCAAATTACGGTGCTGTTTGGTCATTCTTGGTACAGCTGGGACTTTTGTTGCTGTTTCTGATGCTGGGAAACATCCTCCGCAGAACGATCCCGCTGTTTCGGAAATGTCTGATTCCCTCGGCACTGCTGGGTGGCGCCTTGCTGCTGGTGGTGGATATCATTGTTAAGCAGTTTGGGGTTACGCTGGTGGATAACCGGATGATGCAGGTCATCACCTACCACTGCCTGGCGCTTGGCTTTGCCGCGATGTCCTTAAAGACAGAAAAGAGCAATGTAAAAACCAAGGGTTCGCAGGTGGTGGAGTTCGGCGCCCTGCAGGGCGGCACCTATATGCTGCAGGCCTTTGTGGGTCTGGGCATCACCATCGTGTTCTTCCTGCTGACCCGGCACAGCGATCAGGTGATCTCCTACATCGGCGGTCTGTTGCTGCCCCTTGGTTTCGGACAGGGTCCCGGCAATGCGCTGACCTGGGATGTGAATTTTACCAATATGCCTGTTACCCAATTTGCCGGCAACGGCAGTTTCGGTCTGTCTCTTGCATCCATCGGCTTTGTGGTGGCTTCGGTATTCGGTGTGCTGTACATCAATATTTACAAAAAGCGCGGCGATCTGAAGGTGCGGCAGGATGTGATCTCCGATAAGATCATTGATCCCACCAATCCCGACGGCGACGAGATCCCCGACAACGAGTCCGTGGATAAATTCTCCATTCAGATGGGTTTTGTGGCGCTGGCCTATGCCATTGCCTTTGGCTTTATGTTCCTGCTGGGCAAGCTTAGCAATTTCACAAACAGCATCGCCTGGGGCTTTAATTTCCTGTGGGCATCCCTGGCGGCTATGGCCATTCGGGCAGTGGTGAAGGTGCTGCGGAAGAAGAATCTGATGCATCGGGTCTATATCAACAACTATCAGATGGACCGGATCTCCGGCTTTGCCTTTGATCTGATGATCGTTGCCGGTGTGGCGGCCATCGAAATTGACGATATCAAGGGCTATATCCTGCCCATCGTGATCCTCAGTGCAGTGGGCGCTGCGATCACTTATCTGTACATTCGCAAAGTGGCAAAGACCTGCTTCAAGGGCTTTGAACACGAATTTTACCTCATGAGCCTCGGTACCCTTTCCGGTACCGCCTCCAACGGTATGATCCTGACGAAGGAGATCGACCCGGGTCTGCGGACACCCACCTCCAGCCTTTATATCCTGTCCAATTTCCCGGCGATGGTGATGATCGCGCCGTTGCTGCTGCTTTTGAAGTTTGCCGGCGGTTCTTTTGAAAGCGCCTGCATCACCTGCGGTATTTTCTTTGCGCTGTGGGCTGCATACACGATCTTCCTGTTCCGGCGGAAGCTCTTCAAAAAGCGGTATGCCAATGTTCCGGAGAACATCTGGACCGAAGAATAACAAAAACGGCTTCTCCTGCGGGAGAAGCCGTTTTATGTCTGATAGGGGTGATTCACCCATCGCCTGCAAGCAGTTGTGATTATGCTTCCGTTTCTTCCGGGGTTTCGGGGGCACCGGCGGTTTCCTCTTCTGCAGTTTCTTCGACTGTGGCTTCTGCCTCGGTTTCTTCCTCGGCTTCGTCCTCAGCTTCTTCCTCTGCCAGGGCTTCTCTTGCAGCTACGCGGTTTACATAAAGTTTCTCCGGATCGTGGTCGCGGAAGGCCATAACCACCAGCACCACCACCGCAGCGAAGCAGCTGATGGCCGCCAACATCTGGCTGACCCGGAAGGGTCCCCAGTACAGGCTGTCTGTCCGCAGACCCTCGATAAAGGTTCTGCCCAAACCGTACCAAGCCACATACCACAGCGCCACCTGACCGTCATACTTGCGGCGCTTGGAAGCAAAGTGCAGCACTGCAAAGCCTGCCGCATTCCAAAGGGATTCGTACAGGAAGGTGGGGTGATAAAAATAGGTATTGGCGGTGTAGATCCGGTCCTCTGTCAGATTCAGACCCATCCGCAGGAAATTCTCCGTCTTGGCGCCGAAGGCTTCCCGGTTGAAGAAGTTGCCCCAGCGACCGATTGCCTGACCGATGAGGAAGCTGACGGAGGTAATATCCAGCGCTGTTCCGATGGGGATCTTCCGTACAAGACAGTATACCACGATGCCGATGGCTGCGCCGATGACACCGCCGTAGATAGCGATGCCGCCGTTCCAGATATACAGCACCTCAATGGGATTTGCCTTAAACTCATCCCACGCGAAAATGCAGTAGTAGGCGCGGGCGCAGATGATGGCAAAGGGAATGATTATCATCGCGCCGTCCAGGATCTCGTCTTCTGTCAGACCGAAGGTCTTTTTGCGACGCAGACCGTAAATGCAGGCAAGCAGCAGACCGATGGCAAGGATCACGCCGTAGAACCGGATGCTGAACGCGCCGAAGGTCAAACCTTCCGGGGGATTGATCTCAATTCCCAGTGCAGGGAAGAAGATGGGGGAAATGCCTTGGATCCATTTCATTTATTTGTCCTCCTCTTTTGGGTTGATGACCGCCAGACACATCCTGTCCGGTGTGATAACGGTCTGTAAAAATTGCCGGATATCCTCGCAGGTGACCTGCTCATAAATACCGGGGATACGGAAATAGTCAAACTGGGAGAAGTGATAGGCGCAGATGCGGAAGCAGGTGGACTCGAAGCTGTCCATTCCCCGGATCCGCCGTCCGAAGGCGCTGCGCTTCATTCGCAGGAAATCCGCCTCGTCGATGCCGGTTTGCACCAGCCGCTGCGCTTCCTGCAAAATGGCATCCCGCACGGCTTCCGGCGCTTCGCTGTCGCCGGAGGCGGTGAGCATCGCCATACCCTCCACGGTTTCAAAGCCGCCGCCGAAGGATGCGTCGATGAGCCCGTCCTCATACAGTCGCAGGTACAGGGGGGAGGATTCGCCGAACAGCGCCTCCGCCGCCAGGTCGCCGATGATTTCCCGGCGCACGCCAGCATCTCCGTCGGGCAGGGGTTCACACTTGAAACCCAGATGGAACATGGGCATCGCCACCTCCATAGCGCAGGTAACGGCAGGGGTTTTGACGGTCATGTTTTCGTCCCATTTCCGCACATCCGTCACTTGGGGGCTGGGGATATTCCGGAGCATTTCTTCGGCAATTTGCGCCACCTGCTCCGGGTCTGCATCGCCTACCACGCACAAAAGCATATTCTCCGGTCGGTAAAAGGCGCGGTGGCAATCGGCAAGCACCTGCGGGGTGATCTTTGCGATGGACTCCCGGGTGCCCAGAATGGGCGTGTGGATGGGATGGGTTTCGTACATGGCACCGGCCAGCAGCTCAAACAGCCGGTTTTCCGGGCTGTCTTCGTTCATACCGATCTCCTGACCGATGATGCCCTGCTCCTTGGCAACGCTCTCCTCGGTAAAATAGGGGGTGGTGACAAATTCCAGCAGCAGACGCAAATTTTCTTCAAAATGTTCGGTACAGGAGAAATAGTAGGCGGTCATATCATAGCTTGTAAAAGCATTGGGCATTGCGCCCAGCGCCGCAAATTCTCCGGTGATATCCCGTCCGGGCATATCAAAGAGCTTATGCTCCAGATAGTGAGCGATACCTGCCGGAACGGAATAGGGCTTGCCATCCATGGTAAATTCCGTGTGGATGGCGCCGAAGTCGGTGACCAGATAGCACAGCTTTTTGGTAAAACCGGGACGGGGCAGAACGGCTACCTGCAATCCGCAGGGCAGCTTGGTTTTATACAGGGTCTCCCCAACCTGCCGGTAGTGTATCTTTTCCATCATACTGCCCCCCTTAAGAAGTAAACGGTGTGCAGTTTCACCTGCCGGGCAGCGGATGCCACATCCTCCGCTGTCGCCTGCTCCACCGCCCGGATATATTCCTCCGGGGTCAGGGGCAGACCGCTGAGGGCAGCGGTGGCATAATAGCCTTCGATGGCACCGGGGGAATCGTGGGTGCTTTTCAGTTGGGTCAGCAGCGCCTGCTTGGCTGCGTCCAGTTCCTGTTGGGTGAAATCGCCGGCTTGGCAGGCAGAAAGCTGCCGCAGAATCTGCTCCCGGACAGGGATGTCCATCGTGTTATCGATGCCGGCTGACACG
This sequence comes from Faecousia sp., assembly GCA_045646665.1. Classification (GTDB taxonomy): domain Bacteria; phylum Bacillota; class Clostridia; order Oscillospirales; family Oscillospiraceae; genus Faecousia. The sequence continues at coordinate 4,346 of JAZRLE010000004.1, forward strand.
GTGATGATGCCCTTGCTGCCGTGGTAGACAGAACTGATGTCATAGCACAGCGACAGCTCCTCACGAACCTTCATAAAGAGCTTGCTGATCATACCGCCGCCGAAGATAGTGTTGAAGATCTGGGTGGGGACAAAATCTGCATCCTGCAGGGTCGCCGGGGTTACAAAGCCCATCGCCAACTTGCCCTGAGCCACATCCATCACTTCTGTTTCCTCACAACCGCCGCGATCGCAAAAAGCGGTCTGAGGCGGCAGGGCGACGGGAGTCCGGGGAATGTCCCGGAACATAGGCCGCAGCATTTGGGCCAGCTTCTCGGGATCTGCCGAGCCTACATAAAACAGCTGCATCGGACTTTCCTTAAGAATCTTCTGATAGTGGGCATACAGACTTTCCGGGGTGATGGCCTCCACATCCTCCTTCTGCCCCAGCCGGGGGATACCGAAGGAATCCGCCTTGCACATTCTTTTCAGCATTTGGGCAGAGGCATAGGCGCGTTTGTCATTTTTCTGTGCGGCGATGGCAGACAGGAGATTGCGCTTTTCGCTGTCCACGATCTGCGTGTTGAACACACCGTTTTCCAGCAGCGGACAAAACAGCAATTCCTGCAAAAACACCAGCATGGGAGCAAAGACTGCGTCTCCCTCCAGCGCGTATTCCTCTTTCATAAAGCTGCAGCTCAGACCGGTGACCTGATAGTCACCTACCCGGCGCAGCTGGGAGCCAACAGCGGCGCCGTACAGATCGTCCAGCCGCAAGGTGATGCTCCGCAGGTCGGGGGCGCTTTCGCAGCCTCGCAGCAGCACCGCCGGCAGCAGCGCATTCAATGCTGCCTCTTCCCGGCACATAGGGCGGATCAGCTGGATGCTCAGCCCCTCTTGCTTAAATCGGTTATCCGGAAAGCACCGCAAAGTGATCCCGGGCAACAGTTCAATGGTTTGGATCATAGTTCCTCCTGGAAGTGAATTGTTTTCATTATATACCATAAATTGGGAAATGGAAAGTGCTCCACAAAAATTTTACACTTTGACAGTTGTTATTTTGTGTGTTTTACGATAAAATGATGTAAAATGCATAGTTGTGGCATTTGCCCTTATTTTCAATTTATCGGGAGTTCCTTATGAATTATTTAGAGATCACCATACATACCCTCCCCAAAGCCATTGAAGATACCGCCGCTGCCCTTACCGCCGGTGGCTTTGCGGATCTGGTGCTGGAGGATCAGGGAGAATTTGAATCCTTTTTGGAAGAAAACCGCGCCTGCTGGGATTATATCGATGAGGAATTGCAGCAAAAGCTACAGGGTCTTTCCTGTATCAAGCTGTACTTGGAGGAGACCGACACCGCCGGACTTAAAAAGCTGGAGACCCTTTTGGAATCCCTGCGGCAACGGGGTGACTTAGGGGAACTGGCAATGACCGCGGTGCCTCTTGTTCAGCAGAACTGGGAGGAGAGCTGGAAGGAAAATTATCCCCCCCAGCCGGTGGGCGACCGCCTTTTGGTGCTGCCCTACTGGCTTGCCGATAGGGATACGGATGGCAGACTGCCTGTGATCTTGGACCCGGGTCTGACCTTCGGCACCGGCGCCCACCCTTCCACCCAAATGGTGCTGGAAACCATGGAAGAAACGGTGAAACCCGGCGCTGCCTGTCTGGATTTGGGTAGCGGCAGCGGTATCTTGTCCATTGCCGCGCTGCGGTTGGGTGCGGCATTTGCCGTGGGTGTGGACATTGACCCCAAGGCCGAGGACATCGCCCGGGAAAATGCCGCCTACAACGGCTTTGCCGCTCCGGAATTTACCGCTCTTACCGGTAATGTCACCGCCGACAAAGGCTTGATGACCCAACTGTCCCAAAAGCAGTACGATGTGGTGCTTGTCAACATTGTGGCGGATGTGATCATCGGTCTTGCCCCGGTATTGCCGGGTTTTCTGAATGAACATACCACCCTGATTTGCTCCGGCATTCTGGATACCCGTCTAACCGATGTGGTGCAGGCACTGGAGCAGGCAGGTCTTACCGTCACCGGCACCAAAGCCAAGGAAGACTGGCGCTGTGTCCGGGCAAAAAGGAGCGCATTATGACCATTCCCTACCGCACCCAACGGGTGCTGAAACGAATTTTGCTGATCGTGCTTTCGGCGCTGGTAGTGCTGGGGGCGATCTGGATCTGCTGGCTTTTGTGGGTACAGCGGTATCTGGTCTACGCCGCTGACGGCAGTGTCCGGCTGGACTTTGATCTGCCGCCCATCAGCGCCGGTACTCCGGCAGTGAAGCCGGAAGATCCGGATATCTCCATCCGTTTCGACCAAAACGACGAAATGCTCGGCACCGCTACGGAGCTTGCCCAGATGGAGGGCTATTATGTGGAGCTGTCCGACCTGCAGGATATCGCCAAGGTTAAGGCGCAGATTCAGGCATTGCCCACCGGCACAGCGGTGATGGTGGATGTGAAAAACATCAAAGGCGCATTTTATTACTCCTCCGCGGTGGGCAGCACCCGCAGCGCGGAGATCAACGCGGAACAGTTTGATGAGCTGATCACGACTATGAAGCGCAGCGGTATGTATGCCATCGCCCGGCTGCCTGCTCTGCGGGATTACAATTACGGTCTGAATCATGTACCCGACGGTGTGCATCATTCCTCCGGCGGCTATCTGTATATGGATGATGACGGCTGCTACTGGCTGCATCCCGGCAGCGAGGGGACCCTGTCCTATCTGACCCAGATCATTATGGAGCTGAAGGCCATCGGCTTTGATGAGGTGGTGCTGGACGATTTCTGCTTCCCCAACACTACCTCCATCCGTACCGACGGCGATAAGGCAGAGCTGCTGACCCGGGCGGCGGATATCCTGCTGAAGACCTGCGCTACAGACCGATTTGCGGTGTCCTTTGTGAAGACCGAAGACTTTACCATACCCGAGGGTCGCAGCCGGGTCTATATGCCGGGTCTGGATGCTGCCCAGGCGGCTGCCGCCGCACAGGCAAGCGGTGTTTCCGACACGGCGGTGAAGCTGGTGTTCCTCACGGAACTGCACGATACCCGTTTCAATGTGTACAGCGTCCTGCGCCCCCTGTCCGGCGCAGATGTGCAGGGTTAAATTATGTAGGGCGGGAGCAAGCCCCCGCCCTACGATATGTTATGAAGGAGTAAGCTATGTTTGAAGGTTTTTCTCCGGAAACCGTGGATTTCCTGTGGGGCATCCGTATGAATAACAACCGGGACTGGTTTTTGGAACACAAGAAAGATTATGTTAACTACCTGTACGAGCCGATGAAGGCGCTGGGTCAGGACCTGTTCCGCCCCTTTGCGGATAAGCCCGGCAACCTTCTGAAGGTCAGCCGCATCTACCGGGATGCCCGTATGCACCACGATGTCCCCTATAAGGAAAGCCTGTGGGTCTGCATCCGGCGGGATGTGGAATGGTGGGCAGAAAGCCCTTGTCTGTTCTTTGAGATTCGCCCGGAAGGTGTCAGCTACGGTCTGATTTGGTGGAAACCCAAGGTCGGCACCTTGGAAGCCTTCCGGCAGGACATTGCCGCCCGTCCCCGGGAATTTCTGAAGCTGATAAAAGATACCGAAAAAGCAACCGGTGTTCCCCTCACCGCAAACCTCTATAAGCGCCCCAAGGAAGCGCCCTCTGATGCACTTGCGCCCTATTTTGCTTGGAAGGGAAATATCGCCTGCGTGGTGGATGAGCCGGTGGGCGACGGGATGTTCGGTCCGGCGCTGGGTGTCCGGGCGGGGGAGTTTTTGGAGAAGCTCATCCCGCTGTATGAGTACCTTAACCGGTTCGGAGAATAACAATATTTTCAAATCCTGTTGATTTTTGCGATATTTGCAGTATAATGGACTTGATATGCGGCGGTTTTCCACCGCACAGACAAATTCTTTTATCAACCCTGTGGGAAACTGAAGGAGAAATTGTAAATGATTATTACACAGAAAAAACCCATCGAAGAGGTTATGGCACTTGTTGGCGACGCAAAGACCGTTGCCATCGTGGGCTGTAACAGCTGCGCTACCGCTTGCCAGACCGGCGGCGAGGCACAGATCAAGGAGCTGGCTGCCATCCTGGAGCAGGCCGGTAAGAAGGTAGTTGCTACCACCATCGCTGACTACTGCTGTATGAATCTGGGTGTCAAGGCTAAGATGAAGCCCATCAATGCCGCAAACCCCGACTGCGTCATCTGTATGTCCTGCGGTGACGGTGTGCAGTGTGTTGCCAAGAATGCACCCAACCTGCCCGTCTACCCCTCCAACAACACCATGTACTTAGGCGAAGCCGTTAAGTTTGGCGTTTGGGAAGAGTCCTGCCGCTTCTGCGGTGACTGCGTCCTGGGTCAGACCGGTGCGATCTGCCCCATCACCCAGTGCGCCAAGAGTCTGGTCAACGGACCCTGCGGTGGTCAGAAGAACGGTCAGTGCGAGGTCAACCCCGAGAATCCCTGCGCATGGATCAAGATTTACGAGCGTCTGCAGGCAACAAACCAGCTGGATAAGCTGATGCAGACCCGCAAGGATAAGGGTCACGGTGACTTTGCTTATCCCAGAACCATCAGCTTAAGGGGGAAGAAGTAATGAGCATTTTGAAAGAAGCACTGGAAGCCGGTAAGTTTGGTATTACCGCAGAAATGGCCCCTCCTAAGGGTTATGACTTTACTGAGCAGATGGAAGCTGCCGAGCTGCTGCGTGGCAAGGTCCATGCTGTGAATGTGACCGACATGCAGTCCGCTTGCCTGAAGGCAACAGGGCTGGGTCTTTGCATCAAGCTGAAGCAGGCAGGCGTGGAGCCCATCCTGCAGATGACCGGTCGTGACCGCAACCGTATGGCAATTATGGGCGATGCGCTGGCTGCTGCCGGCTTCGGCATCGACACCATGCTGGCGCTCACCGGCGACCACCCCGTCGTGGGCGACTGCCGTGACGCAAAGCCTGTTTACGATCTGGACTCCGTGGGCATTCTGAATATGCTCAGCAAGATGGAAGAAACCGGTCTGGACTGCGGCGGCAACGAGATCGCCGGCGGCGCTCCCAAGTTCTACAAGGGCGCAGCTGTCACCCCTCTGTATGATCCCCTGTTCCTGCAGATCAACAAGCTCCGCCAGAAGGTGGAAGCAGGCGCTATGTACATTCAGACCCAGGGTATCTTCGATCTGGATGTGTTCAAGCGTTTCTTGGAGATGGTGGACAAGGCCGGTATCAAGACCCACATTATGGCCGGTATCATCCCCCTGAAGGGCGCAGGCGGCGCAAAGTACATGAACGAAAATGTGCCCGGCATCGCTGTTCCTCAGGATATGATCGATAAGCTCTCTGCCGCCGCTGCCGAAGGCAAGGAAAAGGGCATCAAGGGTTTGCCCGCCAAGCTGGGTATGGAAATGGCTGCCGAGATGATCGCCAAGATCAAGGACGAAAAGCTGTGCGACGGTGTGCATATCATGGCCATCGGCGCAGAGAAGAATGTACCTACCATTCTGGAAATGGCCGGTCTGTCTATCTAAGCTGCATATAAAAAGACCGCTGCAACCGCAGCGGTCTTTTTGTTCATAAAATTGTCGCAAAATGTTTTAATTTTTGTGATTGCCTGTTCAAAAACCGACGGTATTGTATAAAGCAGAAAGGCGCTCGATGCCGTAAGAGCTACCTTTCGATCTTTCTACCTCTCTTCTTTTTTGATCCCTTTTTGCAAAAAGCCGCTACCCTCCAAGGGTAGCGGTCTTTTTTTATAACTTGCCTCTCCCTTTGGGAGAGGTGTCAGCCGTACAGGCTGACGGAGAGGGTTGTTCTTGTTTTACACAGCCCTCTCAGCCACGGCTTCGCCGTGCCAGATCTCCCAGAGGGAGAGCCAAGGGGGAATCTACCACAATCCCAGGTAGCCGATGACAATGCCGGCGACGGCGGAAATGAGGATAATGATAATGGGATGGACCTTTTTCAGCGCCAGCACCAGCATCACACCGAAAATGGCGGCAGACAGGTAAAAACTGACGGTTTTTAAGGGCGCAAGGCTCAGACCTGCCGGGAAGAACACACCGGCTGCCACCGACAGAATTGCGCCGGCGATCAAGCCCACCACCGCAGGCTTGAGACCTGTCATACAGCCCTTGACGATGGAAGAGTTGCGGAATTTATCATAGCACTTTGCGACGATGAGAATGATCACAAAGGATGGCAGCACCACACCCAAGGTGGCACAGAAAGATCCGAACAGACCGCCCATCTCGGAGCCGATGTAGGTCGCCATATTCACAGCAAAGGGTCCGGGGGTGGATTCGCTGACGGCAATAAAATTGGTAATGGTCTCCGACGGGATCGCATCGCCCCACCGCAGGGCAACCTGCTCCTGCATCAGCGGCAGCATAGCATAGCCGCCGCCGAAGGTGAAGGCACCGATCATCAGAAAGGTCAAAAATAGCTCTAAGTAGATCATTTCTGCACCTTCCTTTCCATCAGCTTTGCCGTCACCAGTCCGAAGACCGCGCAGCCGACCAGCACCGGCAGGACGCTCACATCCAAAAGTCCTGTCAGAATAAAGGCACCTGCCATAACGATATAAGCTGCCCAGTTCTTCTGATTTTTCTTATACATACCCCAAAGGGCCTTGCACAGCAGCGCCAGCACACCTGCCCGGATACCCTGGAAAGCATACTGCACTGCCTTCAGCTCCTGAAATTGCCGCAGCACGAAACTGATTGCATAAATGATGATAAAACTGGGCAGAACCACACCCAAGGTAGCTGCCACAGAACCCAGCACACCGCAGGTGCGGTAGCCCACAAAGGTGGCGGAGTTGATGGCGATGGGACCGGGGGTGGATTCGGCGATGGCGATGATCTCCAAAATATCCTCATCGGTGACCCAGCCGTTCTTTTCCACGGCTTCCTTCTGGATCAGCGGGATCATGGCATAGCCGCCGCCGAAGGTAAAGGCGCCGATCTTAAAGAAGGTAGCAAAGACCTTCCACAAATCTTTATATCGGTTTTTCACAAAATCACGATCCTTTCGTTAAGATAATACTCTATGAGAAAAAAAGTTGCAACTACAATTTATCCCGGCATATCATTTTTGCAGAAGAATCCTACAAATATCGAGAATACATTCTCCCATATATTGACAAAATAATAAAATATATGTTATAATTTTATTATCTTAAAAGAAAGGAGAATATTACAATGTCCAATAATAATCTAGCTCGCTTTTTGCTGACCTTCTTTCTCGGCTTTATCGGCAGTCTCATCATTAACCACACTTCTCTGAAGCCCGAAGGCTACACCAGCAGAACCGCCGCGTATTTCTTCCTGACTTACCTGACTTTCGGCATTTACCCTCTGGTGGCTTCCATCTGCAACCTGACCTTTGATCCTGCAAAGGCAAAGAACATTGGCTACAAGAAAGATTGATCCATACATAAAAAACAAGCTGCGTTCAACGCAGCGTGTTTTTATTGCTTGCAGTTGCCAGCCACCGGATTTGACACTTTGGTGGAATAATGGTATGATAATAAAAATGTTTTGTAGGGGCGATTCACGAATCGCCTGCGGGGCGTCGATGGCGCCGCCCCCTACATTTTTTGATTTCAGGAGGGGAACGCCTATGGACGCCTATTCCCGCACCCGGTTTTTGCTGGGAGATGCCGCTATGGAAAAACTGAAAAATGCCCATGTTGCCCTGTTCGGTCTGGGGGGTGTGGGCGGCTATGTTGCCGAGGCGCTGGCGCGGTCCGGCGTGGGCGCGCTGACGCTGGTGGATCACGATACCATCTCGGAAACCAACATCAACCGGCAGATCCTTGCCACCCGGGACACGGTGGGTATGGACAAGGTGGAAGTCGCCGCCCGGCGGGTCACTGCCATCAATCCGGATGTCCGGGTGTATCCCCGGAAGACCTTTTACCTGCCGGAAACCGCAGACCAATTTGATTTTACCCGGTACGACTATGTGGTGGATGCCATTGACACCGTCACCGGCAAGCTGATGCTTGTGCAGGCGGCGCAGGCGGCAGGTACTCCCATCATCAGCTGTATGGGTACCGGCAATAAATTGGATCCCACTGCCTTCCGGATGGGTGATATTTCCGAAACCACCGTCTGCCCTTTGGCGCGGATCATCCGCAAGGAATGCCGGAAACGGGGCATCAAAAAGCTGAAGGTGGTGTATTCCACCGAGGATCCCATTGATTGCACGCTACCCCCGGATGATCCGGCGTGGGCGGAACTGCCGGAGGGGCGCAATGCTCTGCCCGGTTCGGTGTGCTTTGTGCCGGCCGCGGCAGGGATGATCCTTGCCGGTGAAGTGATTAAGGATATCATCAAATAACCGTCTCCACCCACGAACAATACCGTAGGGCGGGGGCTTGCTCCCGCCGAAAAACAATTCCGTAGCGGCGGCGGGAGCAAGCCCCCGCCCTACAATTTCTTGCACAGCAATTCTTTTTTGTCTGTTCACAAATTTTTCTATTATTTTCCGAAAAGCTGTGTTATAATGAATAAAATTATGCCCAAAGGAGACCGCTATGGGACTTATTTCTAAGATTTTCGGCACCCGGAGTGAACGGGAGATCAAAAAGATCCAGCCGCTTGTAGAAAGCATATTGGCGCTGGAAGAAGAATATGCCGCCCTTTCTCAATCGGAATTACAGGGCAAAACCGCCCTTTTCAAAGAACGCCTTGCCCAAGGCGAGTCCTTGGATGACCTGCTGCCCGAGGCCTTTGCCGCCATCCGGGAGGCTGCCTGGCGGGTGCTGGGCATGAAGCCATATCCGGTGCAGCTTATCGGCGGTATCGTTTTGCATCAGGGTCGTATCGCGGAAATGAAGACCGGCGAAGGTAAGACCCTGGTGGCCATTCTGCCCTGCTACCTGAATGCACTGACCGGTCGGGGTGTCCATGTGGTCACCGTCAACGATTACCTTGCCACCCGTGACTCCCAGTGGATGGGCAAGGTGTACCGGTTTATGGGTCTGACCGTGGGTCTGGTTGTGCCGGGTATGAACGGCGATCAGCGGCGGGAGGCTTATGCCGCCGATATCACCTACTGCACCAACAACGAGCTTGGCTTTGACTACCTGCGGGACAATATGGCCATCTATAAAAGTGAGCTTGTCCAGCGGGGACATGCCTTTGCCATCGTGGACGAGGTGGACTCCATCCTCATCGACGAGGCCCGGACACCGCTGATCATCTCCGGCAAAGGTGAGGATTCCTCTCAGCTGTATCAAAAGGCAGACCAGCTGGTGTCTACTATGAAAAAGCTGGTATTCGCCAAGACCGACGAAAAAGAAGTGCAAGACAATTACGACTGTGACTATATCGTGGATGAAAAGTCCAAGTCGGTGTCCCTTACCGCATCCGGTATCGAAAAGGCAGAGCGGTTCTTTAACATTGAGAACCTTGCCGACCCGGAAAACACCACCATTTCCCATCATATCAACCAGGCAATGAAGGCCCGGGGCATTATGAAGCGGGACATTGATTATGTCATCAAAGACGGCGAAATTATCATCGTGGACGAGTTCACCGGTCGACTGATGTACGGCAGACGGTACAATGAGGGTCTGCACCAAGCCATTGAAGCCAAGGAAAAGGTGAAGGTTGCCGAGGAGAGTAAGACCCTTGCCACCATCACCTTCCAGAACTTCTTCCGGCTTTACGAAAAGCTCTCCGGTATGACCGGTACGGCGCTGACCGAGGAAGAGGAATTTGCCGCTATTTACCGGCTGGATGTGGTGGAGATCCCCACCAACCGCCCCGTTGCCCGGCAGGATCACCCCGACACGGTCTATAAAACAGAAGCCGGCAAGTTCCGGGCGATCATCCGGCAGGTAGAGGATTGTTATGCCAAGGGTCAACCGGTGCTGGTGGGTACGGTGTCCATTGAAAAGAGCGAGATTCTCAGCAAGCTTTTAAAGCGCACCGGCGTGCCCCACAATGTGCTTAATGCCAAGTTCCATGAGCAGGAAGCCCAGATCGTTGCCCAGGCAGGCAAGCTGGGTGCCGTGACCATCGCCACCAACATGGCAGGTCGTGGTACGGATATTATGCTGGGCGGCAACCCGGAATTTATGGCAATGAACGATCTGCGCAAGACCGATGCCACCGAGGAGCTCCTTGCCCAGGCCAATGCCTATTCCGAAACCGACGATCCGGAAATTTTGGCGATTCGGGAGCAGTATGCGGCGCTTCATGCCAAATACAAGGCCGAAATGGCTGATGAAGCGGAAAAAGTCCGGCAGGCAGGCGGCCTGTTTATCATCGGTACCGAGCGGCACGAATCCCGCCGTATCGACAATCAGCTCCGGGGTCGTTCCGGCCGTCAGGGTGATCCGGGTGAAAGCCGGTTCTATCTGAGTTTGCAGGACGATCTGATGCGGCTGTTCTCCTCCGACCGGATTATGGGTATGATGGATGCGCTGGGTCTGGACGAAGACACTCCCATCGATGCGAAAATGCTCTCCGGCGCAGTGGAAAATGCCCAGCGCAGTGTGGAAAGCCGGAACTTCCGCAGCCGTAAAACCGTGCTGGAATATGACGATGTGATGAACACCCAGCGTGAGGTCATCTATGCCCAGCGGCAGAAGGTGCTGGATGGTGACAGCCTGCGGGAGAGTATGCTCAGTATGCTGCAGGAGCTGGTGGGAAGCACCGTTGCCGACATTGCCGCGGAAAACGGCGGTATGGTGGATGATGACTGTATCGCCAAGCTGAAAGGGGCATTTTGCGGCATCTATCTGCCTGCCGATGCCACCTTGGAAGGCGACAATGTGCAGGAACTGACCGAAAACATCTACGCACAGGCGCTACAGACCTACGAAAAGAAGGAAGCGCTGTTGGGCGAAATTATGATGCGGGAGCTGGAGCGTGTGGTAATGCTCCGGGTGGTGGACGAATACTGGATGGACAACATCGATGCTATGGATGATCTGAAACAGGGCATCGGTCTGCGGGCCTACGGTCAGCACGATCCGGTGGTCGCCTACAAAGAAGAAGGCTACCAGATGTTTGAGGCTATGGTCACCGCCATCCGGGAAGAGACCATCCGCCGGCTGTTCCTTGTGCAGGTAAAGCCTGCCCAGGAGGTCAAGCGGGAGAAGGTAGCCAAGGAGACCGGAACGGCAGGCGCTTCTGACTCGGTTATGAAAAAACAGCCGGTTCGCAAGACTGCCGCCGAAAAGATCGGTCCCAATGACCCCTGTCCCTGCGGCAGCGGCAAGAAGTACAAGAAGTGCTGTATGCAGAAAGACAAGATGAACTAAAAATTAGTAGGGGGCAACACCTGCAATGCCCCTTCCTGCATTGTCATTGCGAGCCGGTGTGCACACTGGCGTGGCAATCTTCTGCTAAAATGTGATTTGCCTGCCGGCAGCGGGACTTTCTTGTTCCGGCAAGAAAGTACCCAAAGAAGCCGGCTTAAGGGGCGCTACGAGCCAATCGCGCCCCCTTAAGAATCCCCCGCCGCATTACCGTTTCTGCGTATTATGCTGTTAGATTTTATAAGCGGTTTTTCTGTCGGCTTGGTGGAATTTCTTCTGTTGGCGGGAAGGACACTATGTCAATCATTACAATCAAACAAGGCTTACTTGACTATCTCGTTGCGGAGAATATCCCTGCTGCTCACGCATTTACCACCCGGTTGGGCGGTGTGAGTAAGGGGTATCTGGACAGCTTGAATATCGGTATGCACCGGGGCGACAGCCCTGAAAATGTGGCAGAAAACTACCGGATTTTGGCGGATGCCGTTGGCTTTTCCTGCAACCGGCTGGTGCTTGCCAATCAGATTCACACGGATATCGTCCGGGTGGTGACGGAGGCTGACTGCTTGGAAAGCCTTTCCCACCGGGACTATCCGGAATGTGACGCGCTGGTGACAAACACCCCCGGTGTTGCCCTGACGGTATTCACCGCCGATTGCACCCCCATATTGCTGCACGACCCGGTCACCGGGGCGGTGGGCGCTGCCCACGCCGGCTGGCGGGGAACCGCCGCAGGCATTGCCGCCAAGACCGTGGAGACTATGGTCACCGCCTTCGGCTGCAAGCGGGAAGATATCCGCGCCGCCATCGGTCCCAATATCGGCGCTTGCTGCTTTGAAACGGACCGGGATGTGCCGGATGCGATGCTTGCCGCTCTGGGGGATGCCGCCCAGCCCTATATCCGGCAAACCGGCGAAAAATTCTATGTGGACCTGAAGGGTCTGAATGCCCTGTGGCTTCGCTGCGCAGGTATCCAAAATGTCGAAATTTCCAAAGCGTGCACCGCCTGTGCGCCCCATCGCTTCTGGTCCCATCGGGTCACGGGAGGTGTGCGGGGCAGCCAGGGTGCCATCATTGTATGTAAGGAGGGGAGAATATGAAACGGCTGATAGCACTGCTTTTGTGCCTGTGCCTGCTGCTTTGCGGCTGTAAGTCCGGCGGCGAATATACGCCTACCGGAGACGGATTAAGCTACGACGATGACTATACCGGTGTTCAAAACACCCATCCGTCGGAGGACGGTCCCCGGCAGCTGAGCTTGCCTTACTATCCGGCGCGTTCCTTGAATCCCTACCTTTGCGTGGATTTTACCAACCGGACATTGTTCTCCCTGCTGTATCAAGGTCTGTTTACCACCAACCGGGACTATGTGGTGGAGCCCCAGCTGTGTAAGAGCTACACAATGTCAGAGGATTCCAAAAGCTACACCTTCTATCTGGAAAATGCCACCTTCTCCGATGGCAGCCTGCTCACCGCCGAGGATGTGCTGGCAAGTCTGACAGCTGCCCGGGAAAGTGATTTCTACAAGGGTCGTTTTCTCCACATCACCGAGATGGTCCTCACCAACGACGGCGGTGTAACGGTCCATTTGGACACTCCCTATGAAAATCTGCCGCTGATTTTGGACATTCCCATCGTCAAGGCAAATCAGGTGGCGCTGGACAAGCCTATGGGCACCGGTCCGTACGCACTGTACACCGCTGCCGGCGGCGACAGCCTGCAGCGCAGAGGGGATTGGTGGTGCAAAGCGAAGCTGCCGGTGAGTGCCGATACCATTACCCTGTTCACCGCCGAATCCACCATACACATTCGTGACCAGTTTGAGTTCCACGGACTGAGTATGGTCTGCGCCGATCCCGGTTCTGACCACTATGCCGATTACCGCTGCGACTATGAGCTGTGGGATTGCGAAAACGGCATTTTTCTGTATCTTGCCACTTCTGCCGACAGTAAGATCTTCGTGAAGGACTCCGTGCGCAGCGCACTGACCCATGCCATTGACCGGGATTTGCTGGTGGAGGAATATTATCGGGGCTTCGCCCGCAGCGCCTGTCTGCCGGCTTCCCCCCTGTCACCCTATTACAACAAAAATCTTGCCGAACGCTACAAATACGATGCCACGAAATTCGCCCAAGTGGTGAAGGACGAGGGTTTTGAGGGCAGCACGGTGGTGTTTTTGGTCAACGGCGACGACAGCCTGCGGTTGCGGGTTGCCCGCCGCATCTCCCAAATGCTGAAGGATTGCGGTCTGGAGGTGGAGATGAAGGTGCTGGGCGGCACCCGGTATGTGGACGCGCTGAAAACCCGGCAGTATGACCTCTATTTGGGACAGACACGGCTGTCGCCCAATATGGACTTGTCCGCCTTCTTTGCCACCTACGGCGAGCTGAGCTGGGGCGGTGTGAATGATTTGGGTGCTTATGCCCTAAGCTTGCAGGCACTGGAAAACCACGGCAACTACTTCACCTTGCACAAGCTGGTGATGGACCAGGGTCTTCTGTGTCCGGTGCTGTTCCGTAGCTACTCTGTCTATGCCACCCGGGGTCTGATCTCCTCGCTGACCCCGGCCCGGGACAATGTGTTCTGCTATTCTACGGGCAAAACGCTGGCCGATGCGCAAAACTGAATCAAACAGCAGGGAACGATGTATATCGTTCCCTGCTGTTGGTTGGAATAATTTTTTTGTTTACAAATGAAAAAAATAGGAGTATAATTTTAGCCGTGGAGAATTTCTCCCGTATCCAAATCAGGAGTGTGAACTTTATGAAACTGATTATTAAGAATGACTACGAAGAAATGTGCGCCTGGGCGGCACAGCATATTGCCGATGCCATCAATAACCACAAGGAAAACCGCCCCTTCGTGCTGGGTCTGCCCACCGGATCTTCTCCTCTGGGTGTGTACAGACGGTTGGTGGAGATGAACAAGGCCGGCAAGCTGACCTTCAAAAATGTCGTGACCTTCAATATGGACGAGTATGTGGGTCTGCCCCGTGAGCACGACCAGAGCTACTGGTACTTTATGCACGATAACCTGTTCAATCACATCGATATCCCCGCTGAGAACATCAACATCCTCAACGGTATGGCAGAGGATCTGGAAGCTGAGTGCGCCCGTTACGAAGCCAAGATTGCATCCTATGGCGGCATCGACCTGTTCCTGGGCGGCAGCGGTGTGGACGGTCACATTGCGTTCAATGAGCCTTTCACCAGCCTTGCATCCCGTACCGGTGTCCGGGCGCTGACTGAGGACACTTTGATCGTCAACTCCCGTTTCTTTGGGGGCGACCCCAACAAGGTGCCCAAGACCGCCCTGTCGGTGGGTGTGGGTACTGTCTGCGATTCCAAGCAGGTACTGCTGATCATCTCCGGTCACAACAAAGCGCGCGCTCTGCGTCACTGCGTCGAGGGCGGCGTGGATCACGCATGGACCATCAGCGCTCTGCAGATGCATCCCGATGGCATTGTTGCCTGCGATGAGGCAGCCTGTGGCGAACTGAAAGTGGATACCTACAAGTACTTCAAGGAAATCTACAAGAACGAAAAATAATGCCTGAAAAACAGCCTCCGGTAACGGGGGCTGTTTTTATTCATCGTAGGGCGGGGGCTTGCTCCCGCCGAAAGCCTATTGACCGCCGTTATTGAAACGATCCGTGATATAATCCGTTTGACAAAGCGCAATATATCGAACAATTAACCGCAGCACCTATCGTGGTGCTGCGGTTTGTTATCGGGTTCACGGCGGGAGCAAGCCTCCGCCCTACAAGGGGAATAGATGTGTTTATCCCACAGGGAGCCAGGATTCTGTGGCGGAATCCGCCTCCCAGGTTTTGCCGGTGGATTGATAATCTACCATTTGGATAAAACTGCCGTCAGTGCAGGGTACTCGGAATTGGCAGAGAGAGGCAAAGGGCGCGCCGGTTGCGGGGGCAAGGGCGATCCGGTCGGCTTCGTCATAGGCAAGGCGGACCGGCTGTCCCACATCCGGGTTCAGACGGGCATCTCTTGCCAGAACCAGCGGACCGTACTGGACGCTGATGAAGTCTGTGCTTCCCGGCACACCACAGCCGATGGGGTGCACCACCCGGGGCGCCATATCAATCTCCAGCACGATGGTGTCACCCGGCTGCCAGCAGCGGCGCAGGGTCACATAACCGGTGCTGACGGCGCAAGGCTCACCGTTTACGGTTAGAGCGGTATTTTGCGAGAAGGCAGGCACACGCAGGGTGATGGTAAATTCCTCAGCTGTTTCAGGCTGGATTTCCATACTGACCCGTCCGTCTGTGGGATAGGCGGTTTCCACCTTTACGGTTAATTCGTTGTTTTTGGGTGTTACAAAGCGGTAGGTGCCATTCTCATACAGGTGGAACACCACACCGTCCTTGGCGGCACCTGCTGCCAGCTCCGGTACGATGCCTGTGCCGGCAGCGCCGATGGCAACGCAGCAGCCGTAAATCAGATTGTGGTCTTTATCATATTGGTCGCCGCCCACTTCCCGTCCGCGGACACCCAAACGCAGGGGCGCATAGCTGTCAAAGGGAAGTCCGCCGTTGACCTGCACCTTTTCCGTATTCACCGCGCCATAGAGGGCATTGTAGACAGAGCGCTCGATCTCATCAGCGAACTTCACATCGCCGGTCAGACACAGCAGCTGGTAGCACAGCTTCATCCAAGTGACGGTAACGCAGGTCTCCTGCATCAGTTTGTTCAGCTCGGGATTGGTTTGGGTGGCGGTGCCGTTGTTGAAGCACTCATAATTACAGCCGCAGCAGCCGATGATGGATACATCGGTTTCGATGACCTTTTCGGCAAACCGAATCGCAGACAGCTTCCATTTTTCTTCGCCGGTCACCCGGTAGTATTCCAAAAGACCCTCAAAGCAACTCATCAGCTCATAGGCTTTTTGAATGGGCCACTGATAGGGCGCGGTTTCATTTTTGAAGGCTTCCTCAAAAATGTTGAAATCCTTGGGACCGGTTCTTACGATGTAATGGGCAAACTCCAAATAATCGGCTTTGCCGGTGTGGTTATACATCCGCATCACCGGCTCCAGCAGGGACACCGAGTTGGCGCCACCCCAAATATCGGAGGTCTCGTTGATGCAGATCTTACCGTCGCCCAGGGTGTTTACCATATAGTCAAGGTGCTTTTCCATTGCGGCAATGATCTGCTTTTTCAGCTGGGGGTCGGTGCAGATCTCATGGTAGTGGAGCATTCCCAAAAGGATATACTTCCGGCTCCAGATATCCCAGCCGTGGTATTCCTTTTCCACGCAGTAGGTGGAGAAACGACCGAGGGAATCCTGTGCCTTGAGCATTTCGGTGACCGTTTCGGTCAGCACGGCATAGAGTTTTTCACTGTGGGTGTAGCGGTAGGTGATACACGCGCCCCGCATCAGCTTGCCCCAATATTCGCCCCGCCAGCCACGGTCAAAGCCGTCGCTGTCCTCAGCGGCGAACAGCGCCACAAATTGTGCCCATTTTTCCCGGTTGAGCAGTTGATAATCTTCAATGAACCGCGCCATGCGGTCGGCAATGCCGTCAAGCGCTCTGGTGCGGATGCGGCAGGGAAGGAAGGTGTCGGTGTGGACGGCTGTTTTGTACTGGGGATTTTCCTGATAGTAAGCTGCGTATTTCTGTGCAAACATAATATCACCCTTTGCTGTATTTTATAAGACTATTATACATTGCATGAGGGAACTGTCAATACAACTTTACCCACATTTTGACCTTTGTAGAGAATATCGTGGGCAGCCTCTGCCTCGGTGATGGGCAGGACTTTATAGATGGTGGGCTTTACCAGTCCGGCTTCTACCTTGGGCCACACCTGCTCTACCAGCTCAGCCAGGATCTGCGCTTTCACAGCCGGAGTCCGGGAACGCAGGGTGGATCCGATGATCCGGACATTTCTGACATAGATGTTTTTCAGATCAATCTCGGTTTTTTGACCGGCAAGCGCGGCAATCATAATCCAGCGGGCGCCGTGCTTCAGATAGTGGATGCACTTGCCCATAATCTCACCGCCCAGGCAGTCGATGGCCACATCCACGGGATGGCCGGCAGCAAGTTCTTCCTGCAGTACCTGCACAATGTCCTCTTCCCGGGTGGCGACCACACGGTCTGCGCCCAAATGGCGGATGTTGGCGGCAATTTCACTGGTTAGCACCGTGGTGATCACCCGGGCGCCAAAGGCTTTTGCCATAGGGATCACAACGCTGGCAAGACCGGAAGCGCCGGCATTCATCAAAAGTGTATCGCCTGCTTTCAGACCGCCTTCCATAAACAGATTCAAATAAGCGGTGGCGAAGGCCTCGGGGATAGCGGCTGCCTCCACCATTGTGCAGTTTTTAGGTACCGGCATCAGCATATCATACTTCACATTGGCATATTGGGCATAGCCGCCACCGCCGAGCAGGGCGCATACCTTGTCGCCTACTTTCCATTTGGATTTTGCCTTGGCGCCTTCTGCCATTTCCACGATCGTACCGGCAATTTCCAGACCCATCCATTCCGGGCAGCCGGCAGGAGGCGGATAGTCGCCCTCTCTTTGCATCAAGTCAGCGCGGTTGAGTGCGGCTGCTTCAATTTGAATCAGGCAATCATCCTCACCTAAAATGGGATCGGGGACATTGTCCCAGCGTAAGCTTCTGTCATCGTTAATCAAAATAGCTTTCATAATTTATCTCCACAACATTTTAGTATTAATTTATACAGTTCCAATTCGTGTTCCAAGGTATAGGGGTTTTCTTTTTCCCCTCTGACCATTGCTGCAAAGGCATCTATCATCGCGCTGTATCTGCCGAAATTTTCGTATTGCGTGGTCACGCCCTTGCTGTCCCAGTCGGTATCGGTATACACAGTTCTGACGGTGGATACGGTTGTCCCCCGTATTTCGATCTCCAAGGGCTTGATCTCCACGGTTTTCTCGCTGCCCACAACACGCAGATGCCGGCAGGGATAGCCTCCCCGTTCCACATCGTTGGTGGCGGCAACGGAAACGCCGTTTTCATACTCCAGCACAGCCATGCCGAAATCCTCCACGGTAAGAGAGTCCAGGCCGGTGCTGCGGTTTAAGGGAATGATGTTTTCAGGCTTGCCTTGTATGGTATAGATGAGGTCGATCAAATGGCAGCCGAGGAAGAACATCATACCGCCCCGGTAGGGTTGCAGACATTGACGCATAGCAATGGGGTGGGTGCAGCTCATGGCGGCGTCCACGCTGATGATCCTGCCAAGCTCGCCGTTTTTTGCCTGTTCAAGGGTTTCAGCCACAGCAGGATTATAGCGATACATATAGCCGATATGCAGAACCGTACCGTTTCTTTTAACGGTATTGATCAGTTCTTCAAAGTCTTGCAGGTTCTGGCTGCCCGGCTTTTCCATATGGATGTGTTTTCCTGCCCGGGCAGCCATCAGAGCATACTTGGTCAGGAACATTTCCTCCGTTTCCACGGCAACCGCCTGAATTTCCGGGTTATTGAGAATATCTTCTACCGATATTTCCATTGCCGGATCAAAGCCACCCAGCCGTTGAGGGCATTTTACCCGCTCGTTTTCCGGGAATGCATAGCCCACCACCTCAAACAGATCCTTGCGGGAATTGATATAATCCCAAATATCGGCACCGTGACTGCACAGACTGGCACCGATCTGGGCAATTTTAATTCGGCTCATCCAGCTGCCTCCAATCAAATTGCACCAGCGGGAAGGCTTTCTCCGTGGCAAGACGCCCGTAGACCTGGGGTGCCTGGGCGGGGGAATGGATCTCATCGATCAGATCCGAAAGCTTGATCCGTCCCATTTCCGTAAGTGTCCGGATGGTGGCAATGTCATCCGTCTGCGTCCACCAGCCGCCGTGGGATTCCACACCCGGTCGGGCATTGGTGTGGGCGCCGATCAGAGTGATGCCCGGGCAATGCACCTTGCGGTAATAGTCAATGGTAAACTCTTTGTTGCGGGTACAGCCCAAAAGGGCGACTCTGCCAAAGGGCGCCATACAGTCCAGGATCCCGTCCAGACCGGCGCCGACACCGGTGACCTCAATACCTACCTTTGCGCCGCGACCGGTCAAGGCTTTGACGGTTTTCGCAAAATCCGGCGCAAAAGGATCCAACGCATAATCAGCGCCAACCGACAAGGCTTTTTCCCGCTTTTCCGGAATCGGATCCACGGCAATAATGGGGGCGGCGCCTGCCGCCTTCAGCAGGGGAATCGATACAATACCCAAAAGACCCAAGCCCATCACAATGGCAGATTCGCCGATTTCCAGACGGCATTTGCGGATCGCTGCCAGGGGGAAGATGCCAATGTGAAACAGCGCGGCATCCGAAAAAGAGGTGGCGTCACTGATCTTGTACACACGGGATTTGTGCATATTAATGAACTGGGTGTGTACTGTCCAGGACATAGCAACGCGGTCACCGACCTGAAAATCTTCCACGCCGGGACCAACAGCGGTCACTACCCCCGATGAGCTGTAACCCAGGATCCGGGGAAAGCCGAACCCTTGCCCCTCCGGCGGGCTTATGTTGGGGTCGCCGATGAGATTTGCCCGCTCTGTGCCGCTGCTCAGGGTGGACATTGCCAGCTTGACCTGTACTTCGTTTTCTTTGGGAGCATCAATGTTGCCTTCCAGCAGCTGTGTAACACAGGGTGCTGTAAAGGTAATAGTCTTTGTTTTCAACAGAATCACCTCAATGACTATTTTAGGAGGTTGACAGACTTTTTTCAATATGCTATTCTACAGAAAAACATACACGATTCTACAGAATATGGTGGGTATTATTTATGAATCATACACGAATCTTCAACGACTTTGTGTTCGCGGAATTTTGTTTCAACACCTATCGGCACAATGATGTGACCAGCGGCATCTCCGATCACTACATCGCCTATATGCGGCAGGGGCGCTGCCATATTGTTGCAGGCAAGGAGAGCTTTTGCATCAACGAGGGAGAGTTTTTTTATTTACCCAAGGGGTTTCGGTATCACTCCCACTGGTATGCGGGGGAAAACGGTGTGGTGCAATTTGATTCTTATGCCTTTAAAACGATGCCCCAGTGGAATGATATCATTTACCCACCCCAGGCGATCGCACCGTTTGCCGATGCCATCGAATGCAATCAAATTCTGGCAGAGGATAAGAATGTGGACTTCTCGTCCATAGGCTATTTCTATCAGCTTCTGGGTCTTTTGGTCAACAAGATGGTTTGCCTTCCGGCAGATCGAAAAAGTGCGATCGTCCAAAAAGCGGAGGAATATATGCGTGAGAATGTCCGGTGCAGCGCGGCGGAGCTTGCCCGGCATTGCGGCATTAGCCAAACGGCGCTGTATGAGGCATTCAAGGTGGTAAAGGGTTATCCGCCCATCACGGCAAAGCACAAAATCGCGGTGGAGCAGGCTTGCTCGTTACTCAGAACCACCGACTTGCCGGTTGCGGAGATCATTCAGCAGCTTGGCTTCAGCTCCGATGCCTATTTTCGAAAGGTGTTTTATCGACAAACCGGAAAAACCCCTCGCCAAGTGCAAAAAGAGTCGGTTTTTTGAATAAGGGAGATGGAATAAAAACGCCCTCTGCGAGTAATGAACCGAACCAGTAAAATCGGACAATAGACAAAACACCCCCTTATGTAGGATAATAACTACATAAGGGGGTATCGTTATGTCCAAACGAAATTACACACATATCAAAGAATTGCTGCCGACGATAGAAGCTATGGTAG
>JAZRLE010000005.1:0-46459 GCA_045646665.1 Faecousia sp.
CTTTTTTGGTGACCCGTACGGGAATCGAACCCATGTTACCGCCGTGAAAGGGCGGTGTCTTAACCGCTTGACCAACGGGCCTGGTAGCGGCGACCTGATTCGAACAGGTGACATACCGGGTATGAACCGGGTACTCTACCAACTGAGTTACGCCGCCATATTTTCAGCGATGCCGAAAATCAGCTTTGTTATTATATACAGGGTTTCCACTTTTGTCAAGAATAATTTCGTATTTTACCGGAATTTTTTGGAGATACTACAAAGGAGGTGATCTTTATGTGCTTTATTATGCGCATTTTCTTATTTTTATGCGGCGGCACCGGCTATGTGCTGCTGGAATATCTTTGGCGAGGTTGGAGTCATATCAGTATGTTTTTTGCCGGAGGAACCTGTTTTCTTTTGTTGGGAAAGCTCAACTCCCAAAAACCCCGGCTCCCCTTTTTGCTGCGCGGTTTGGTAGGAGCCGGGATCATTACGATGATAGAATTGCTGGCAGGACTTCTCTTCAACCGGGAATACCGGGTATGGGACTACCGCCACATGCCGGCAAACTTCCACGGGCAGATATGCCTGCCCTTTTCTGCACTTTGGATCCCCATCAGCCTGCTGGCCATGGGTCTGTACCACTGCCTGGAAAATAAGCTATCCCGTTTCCGCAGAACTTAATTCAGCAAAAACACGCCCAAATTCAAGTAGCCGGCAAAAGTGACCCACAAAATGTACGGAAGCAGCAGATCTGCGGCGGTTTCATCGATTTGGGAAAACCGCCGCAGGGTGATAAAAATTGCCACCCACAGGGCGATCAGGACAAAAAATGCCGTCAGATACATCCGCCCGCCAAAGAACACCGGCGACCACAGAAAATTCAAAAACAACTGCACACCGTATGAAATCAGCGCCTTTTTGACCTGCATTTTATCCTTGCCGGAGGTAAGCACGCGGAAAGACGCCTCCCCCATGAGCAAGTACAGCACTGTCCACACAATAGGGAACACCCACCCCGGGGGCGACAGAGGCGGCTGATTGAGTGTCCGGTAACCGCCCATTCCTCCCGATACCAATGCGGACAACGCGCCCACACCTAACGGTATCACCCAGCAAATCAAGCGTTTTTTGAAAGTTTTGTTATCCATAACATCCCTCCTTGGACATACTCTACGGAATGTCCCATGGTATACTCCATCGAAATTTCAGTTGTCAGAAGAAAAAACTTGGGGTACAATAAAGAAAACAGCAAGGAGGGAACAAAATGTCCGACTGCAAGAACTGTACCGGCGGCTGCTGCGAAAGCTGCGGTGGCTGCAGCGGAGAGCTGCTGCTGAGCAAAGGGGAGATTGCTCTGTTGTCCGCGCTGGGGCAGTATTCCTTTCTGCCCATCGCCCGAAAAGCCGACGATATGACCCCAATATACAAAGAGGAAACCGACTATACCCAAGAAGAATACAGCCTGTTTATTGAACTTTTGGAGAAAAAACAACTGATCTATCTGGATTATACACCCCTTTTGGGGGCATATATGGGACTTTATGAAGGTTATCCCGTCCACGGCAGTATGGGATTGACCAAACGAGGACAAGATGTGCTGGAACTTTTGGAAATCCAAGGTGCTGAGACATAATTTTGGCAATTTTCTTGTAAATGACACAAAAAGGTTCTACCTATTGAGCAAAAACATATGCGCGCCTGGAGAGGTCTTGGGGTACTTTCTTGCCGAAACAAGAAAGTAGCGCCAACCGCAGGCAACACATTGATTTTATCTTTTCCGGATACCCTATTTTAGGACTTATCGTCCTAAAAGCCAATAGGACAACACGTCCTATTGTATGCTTATATGGGTGATGGAAATGGAACTGCGTATCCGCGATTTGCGAGAAGACAACGATTTGAAACAAAAACAGGTTGCTGAATATTTGCTCTGCGACCAATCTCTATATTCTAAGTACGAGCGCAACGAACGGTCTCTGCCTTTGGAATACGCCTGCAAGCTGGCAGATTATTATGGCGTAAGCGTAGATTATCTCCTTGGCAGAACAAACATCAAAAAGCCTTATCCAAAAAAGTAATATTGTAACAACGCGGGCGACCAATGGTCGCCCTTACATAAAAAAACCGCCGCAAGCAAAACTGCTTGCGGCGGTTATCATTTTTAATTATTCGCCCTTTTCCAGCGCCAAGGTGACGGTGGTGGTGTCACAGACCTCGCTGGGTCCAAAATACTGGATAGCACCGGGGTAGACATAGCAAGTTTCAACTGCCCACTGGGCCCGGTTTGCCTCAAAGAACTTGAAGGGCTTACCCTCCAGTTCAACCAGAGCCTTGCGGATGACCGGCTTATCGGCGCCGTGGCGGCGCTCGATGTTCATCATCTTGGTGATGGGCATACCACCGGCAACCCACTGCTCAGCAGGCTTAGAAAGGTTGGAAACCTTGGACAGATATCCGGTGTAGCCATACTGAATCAGCATAAAGGCATTGTAGCCAAGGCTATAGCAGTAGTCGGCATCGAAGTTGCTGGGGAATGCGCAGCGACCTTCGTAGCCCAGGAAGTGATGCAGGGGGGAGAACTTGCCCTTGTAGGTACCGGCAGCTTTCCGCTGGGCAAGATTTGCCTTAACCATCTCAGAGAACAGCTTCTCGGACTCGATGAGAGACACCTGCACATTGCCGTGGGGGTCACGCTCCAGGAACAGCTGCTGCTGGATGGACTGAGGCAGAATGGCAAACACAGCCATGGATTCCTTTGTAAGACCTGCCTCGATGAAGGCATACTTCTCCTGCCAGGTGGGCAAGGCATTGAAAGCATCCGCCTTGGCGCCTGCCAGCAGCTCGTTGATCTCGCCGATCAGCACAGAGAACTCGGGAACAAACTCCACGATTCCCTCGGGGATGATAGCAACGCCGAAGTTCCAACCCTTAGCAGCGCGGGCAGCCACGGAATCGGCAATATATTCGGCAATAGCAGCCAAAGACATCTTCTTGGCAGCCACTTCCTCGCCGATCAGGCAAATATTGGGCTGGGTCTGCAGGGCGGTTTCCAGTGCCACATGGGAAGCGCTGCGACCCATAACCTTCACGAAGTGCCAATACTTTTTGGCGGAGTTGGCATCGCGCTCGATGTTGCCCACGATCTCCGCGTAGGTCTTGGTGGCGGTATCAAAACCGAAGGAGCACTCGATATCCTCATTCTTCAGGTCGCCGTCAATGGTCTTGGGGCAGCCGATGACCTGAATACCGGTGTTCTGGGCGGCAAAATACTCAGCCAGCACTGCGGCATTGGTGTTAGAATCGTCGCCACCGATGATGACCAGCGCATTGATGCCGTGCTTTTTGCAGTTTTCAGCCACGATGGCAAACTGCTCCTGGGTCTCCAGCTTGGTTCTGCCGGAGCCGATGATATCAAAGCCGCCGGTGTTGCGGTAGGCATTGATGTATTCGTCGTCAAAAATAATGTAATCGTCGTCGATCAGACCGCTGGGACCGCCCTTAAAACCATAGAGCACATTGTCCTTGTCGGTTGCCTTCAGTGCATCGTACAGACCGCAGATCACGTTATGACCGCCGGGAGCCTGTCCACCGGACAGGATCACGCCCACCACCTGCTTTTTGGCAGGTGCGGTATTGTTGCCCTTCTGGAAGGTGATCTCGTTTTTGCCGTAAGTATTGGGGAACAGTGCCTTGATCTTCTCCTGATCGGCGACACTCTCGGTTGCTTCGCCGTTGCACACGCAAATCTCGGAAATGCCGTTTCTGAGCATACCGGGAAGCTTGGGATTGTACTGGTATCTTGCCAGCTGCAGGGGGGACAGTTTCATAAAAAACACTCCTTCGGGTTAATTTTGCATATATCCACGCATACATTATAGTCGATTCTTTGTCAAAGGTAAATAGTCATTTCAGAATTTTTTCAAATTTTCATTTTTTTATTGAAATGCGGAAATTTTATGGTATAATGATATCTGTAAAAATTCGGGTTTCCCCCGCGAAATAAGAAAGGAAAGATAACAATGGCACTTGTTACCACAACCGAAATGTTCAAGAAGGCTTACGACGGCGGTTATGCAGTCGGCGCTTTCAACGTCAACAACATGGAGATCGTTCAGGCGATCACCGAGGCTTGTAAGGAAGAAAAGGCTCCCGTGATCCTGCAGGTTTCCAAGGGTGCCCGCGCCTACGCTAACCACACCTACCTGGTTAAGCTGGTGGAGGCTGCTGTCATCGAATGCCCCGAGATCCCCGTTGCTCTGCACCTGGACCACGGCGACAGCTTCGAGACCTGCAAGTCCTGCATTGACGGCGGTTTCACCTCCGTTATGATCGACGCCTCCTCCAAGTCCTTCGAGGAGAACATCGCAATCACCAAGAAGGTCGTTGAGTACGCCCATGACCACGGCGTTGTGGTTGAGGCTGAGCTGGGCTCTCTGGCCGGCATCGAAGACGAAGTCAATGTCTCCGCTGAGGCTGCTTCCTACACCCGTCCCGAAGAGGTCGAGGAGTTTGTTACCCGCACCGGTTGTGATTCCCTGGCTATCGCCATCGGCACCTCCCACGGCGCTTACAAGTTCACTCCCGAGCAGTGCACCGTCAACGAGCAGGGCATCCTGGTTCCTCCCGCTCTGCGCTTCGATGTTCTGGAAGAAGTTACTCGCCGTCTGCCCGGTTTCCCCATCGTTCTGCACGGCTCTTCCTCCGTTCCTCAGGATTACGTAGCTATGGTTAATGCCAACGGCGGCAAGATGCCCAACGCTATCGGCGTTCCCGAGGAGCAGCTGCGTAAGGCTGCAGCCCTGTCCGTCTGCAAGATCAACATCGACTCCGACCTGCGTCTGGCTATGACCGGCACCATCCGTAAGTTCTTCAACGATGAGCCCTCTAAGTTCGACCCCCGTGAGTACCTGAAGCCCGCTCGCGCCAACATCAAGGAGATCGTCCGCCACAAGCTGGTGAACGTTCTGGGTTGCGCCGGCAAGGCCTAATTGCAAAAAGTACATTGTCCTCCCGAAATCTCGGGAGGACAATTCTTTTTGCGAATGCATAATGCAGAATGCAAAATGTAAAATTTTATGATTGCAGATGGATATTTTATATGATACATTAAAAGCAGATAGGAGTGGATGAAATGATTATGAATCCCAATGGCGGACAGATAAAGATCATTATGAAAGAGCAAAGAAAAAGCGGCGGGGGTTGTTATGTGGCAACTGCCGTGTACGGCTCCTATGATTGCCCCCAAGTATGGACCCTCCGACGCTACAGAGACTATACCCTCGCGAAAACTTGGTACGGCAGAGCATTCATTCGTACCTATTATGCAATCAGCCCAGTGCTTGTGAAATATTTTGGTCGTAACAAGTGGTTTATAAAATTATGGAAAGGCAAGTTGGATAGGATCGTTGCAAAACTGCAGGTCAAAGGTTTCCCATCCACACCTTACGAAGATAACAACCGATGACATACATTGCCCTCCCGAAATTCGGGAGGGCAATTCTTTTATTCGTTTTCTGCCGGTTCTAAGGAAATTGTCACCACCGTGGCATCGTCCTGTCCGCTGACCTGTTCGGCAGTGAGAATAGCAACTGCCACCTCTCCGGGGGTCTTTCCCACACCGTCTGCGCAGCAGCGCAGCGCCGTTTCCTCCCCCACCCCGTCGCTGACCATAATCAGCAGCTGTCCTCTTCGCAGAGACAACTTTTCCGTCCGCTCCCGGTAGTCGGTGACGGACAGACCCGGTGGTGGGCTGGCGGTGCCGATCTTCTCAGCGCCCACATTGCTCACAAGATACGACGGCACAGCGCCCCATTTATACAGAGCAACCTTCCCGCTGTCCAGCTGAATCTCCGCCAAGTCCATGGTAACCGCCCCTGCTCTGTCCCGCAGGGCACAGATGCTGTTGATGCTCCGCAGGGCATACTCCGCCGGATACCCGGCGCACAGAAGTCGCCGCAGCATCACTCCGGCAGTTTTCCCCTCCTGCACAGCGCCCAGACCCGTTCCCATACCATCGCACAGCAGCACATAATACTTCCCCTCCGTGCCGGCAAACCGCAGGCAACGGTCACCGTTCTCCTCCTCCGGGCGATTGCCGAATACCGCCACGCGGGCAGAATAGACCGCCGTAGGTTCCGTCCGTCGGGAGAGCCTGTCCGAAAGATCCTGTAAAAACTCCGACAGAAACTGGTACTGCTGAATGATCGCCGCCCGGTATTCCTTCTGCCGCTGCCGGTCTGCCCGGATGGAGCGCAGCTGCTCTTGGGAGCGGTGCAATTCCGCTAAGAACCTGCCGCTTTTTCGGCACACGATGGGCAATTCGTCGGTCTGCAACAACGGCTTATGCAGCAGAAGTCCCGGCAGCATACCGATCCGCTGGGTGTCCTTACACCCTTTCCGGTTGGGGCAATTTCCGCAGGCCCGCTCTGCCGCCCGGCTCACCAGCGCATCTTCATCCACCGGCACCTCCGGCGCTTCGATGAGCAACTGTTGGGTCTGCGCCAGCACACCGGCCGCCAATTCCAACCGCACCTGCGCCGCGCCGGTCTCTCCCCGGCGATGGGCAACCTTTCCGGGCACAGGCAGAAAACTACCTGCCACCGCCCCCAGTGCCAGCGCCGGCAAGGGCAATACATCATATACCCCGTACAGCCACATCACCACAAGATAGGTGACCCCCGGCGCCAATCTGCCTGCCCAACCCAAGGGTCTGGGCAGCAGCCGCAAAAGATAGGAAAGTACCAACACCGCCGTCATAGGCACCGGGGTCACACCGGCAAGATCCAAGGCAAGTCCGGCAATGGCCACCGCCGGGAAGGCGCCCACCACTGCCAACGCGCCGGCCGCAAAAAATCCCAAGCTGAACCACCGCACGGGAACGATCTGCACCAATGCCAGTACGATCAATCCGGAAACCAGCCATTCCAGCACCGGATTGCGCCCTCTGCGCACCTGGTCAAACAGCCACGCTGCTCCTGCCGCCAGACCTACCCGTATCAGATACAGGGCAATGGGCGTATCCTCCGCCCCCAAGGTCTGAAACAGTACCCCGGATGCTGCCACGATCAGCGCTGCCACCGCCGGCAGCAGCAGCGGCGCCTCCCGGCTGATCCGCCGTCCGCCCAGCAGCAATGCCGCGCATAAACCTGCCGCCAACCACAAAATCGGCTGCTGCTCTGCGCCCCAAAACACCCGATATCCCAAAGCGCCACCTGCCGCAGACAGCACCGCCGGCCAACCTCCGCAGGCACATACCAGCGCCAGCGACAGCGGCAGCATTCCCTGTCCCAAGCTGGCAGCGCTGAAAGCAAAGCCTGCAGCCAAATAACCGCCGCCCCGCAGCAGCATATGTATCCGTGGATCCACCATCCACCGTCGCAGGGTATGCCTTCCCCGCCGCACATAGGCATCAATTGAAATCATTGCGACACTTCCCTTCTTGTGTATAGAAAAATCCTATCACAAACGGGACGATTTTTCTGTCGGAACCCGTTATGCCCCTTGCACCAACTCCCAAGAAGATGTATAATAATGAAAAATCCCAAAGGCGGTGACATATGGCAACGGAATATGAATGGAAATTTGCGGCAACACCTGCGGTGTTGACCGCCATAAAAGATGCTTTCCCCCAAGAAAGTGTAGAAATCTCCATGGAAACCACTTATTATGACACACCCACCGGCGCCCTTTCCGCCCGTCGCTATACCCTGCGGCAGCGGATGGAAAACGGCAATTCCGTATGCGCCCTGAAAATCCCGGCAGGCGATGCCCGTTCGGAATTCGAGGTCCACTGTCAGAATATCCGGGATGCCATTGCCCAACTGCCCGCCCTTGGCTGTCCGGAGGATTTTTCTCAGATCGTACAGGAGGGTATTATCCCGGTCTGCGGCGCAAAATTTACCCGCATTGCCACGACGATCACCCTGCCGGAAGGCACCGTGGAGTTGGCGCTGGACAAAGGCATTCTCTCCGGCGGCGGTCGGGAGCAGCCCCTTTGCGAGGTAGAAGTGGAATTAAAATCCGGCGAGCCAAAAATTTGTGACTTCTTTGCCAGATCCATAGCCGCCCGTTTTGGTCTTACCCAGCTGAAAACCAGCAAATTTCGCCGGGCGCTGGCATTATATAAAGGAGAATGATATGCTGGATTCTTTATTCGCAAGCTATGACCGGCTGATGCTCTTTGACACAGAAACCACCGGTCTGATCTTCAGCCGGGACGAGATCATTGAATTTGCCGCCGTGGTGGTGGAAAAACAAAACGGGGAAATTGTGGTCACGGAAGAATACGATGAGCTGATCACCTTAAGCCCCGGTAGCTTTGTGCCCCCTATGATTGAAAATCTCACAGGCATTTCCAACGAGGACATCCGGCAGCGGGGTATTCCCAAGACCCGTCTGTGCTGCGATATCGCCCGGATGGTGGCAGGCAACACCTTGCTTCTTGCCTACAATGCCCATTTCGATCTGAGTTTTCTGTATTACCTGCTGCTGCGGGACGGCGACCCCACTATCTTAAAAGGTAAAGACAAACTGGATCTGCTGACGGTCTACAAAGACCGCCACAGTTACCCCCACAAGCTGTGCAATGCCATTGAAATATACGGACTTGGAGGCAAGGTGGTCAACTCCCACCGGGCGGTGGACGACGTGCTCGCCACCGTGGAGGTTATGAAAGCCATGGAACAGGAAAAGGCAGATTTGGAGCATTATGTAAACCTTTTCGGCTACAATCCCAAATACGGGGTTGAAGGCAAACCCATCGGCTCGGTTACATACAAGCCGCAGAAATTTGACCCTCCTGCACCTTTGTACACCCCGTAAAAACCATACAGTCATCACTTTTTATTGGTGGCGATTTTCCCGCAGCATTAGCCAAAGAAAAGCAAGAAAGAACCCGGTTCATTAAGAACCGGGTTCTTTTTATTTTACAAAACTTCGAATCAAGTCGATCAGCTTTTCCAATCGGGTACTTTCGGGTTGGGTATTCATTCCCTTTAACACCCGGCGCATCATTGTACGCCATTGGCTTGCCCGCATCGTACTGTCCGCACCTGTAAAAATATAGGGGCACTGCCCAATCGGCTGTTTACCAAACCGCTTGGCAAAGGCTTTATCCACACCCAATGCCAACGCATAGGGCATCATCTTATGCAGATACTCCGGATCGCTTTGGCAGATCTGCCGCAGCTGCTCCGACGGCACCGATCTCAGATACCGCCGCAGACCCAGCACTTCACCCATCATCTGTCTGCCCGGCAAGGTGCGTCTGCCGCCGACAAACACCAGAATACCGGCGATCAGCTGACACAACACCATACCCATACCGGCATTAAACTGCCCGGCAACGGCGCCCAGCACCAGCCAGCCGCCACACAGACCCAAGGCGATCCACAGTTTTCTTCTGTCGGGAACCGGCACATTCACCAGCCAAAGCTGCATCTGCCAGCTGCTGATCAGCGCTGCCGCGCCCAACACGATCACCAAAAACCATTGCAGCGCCGCGCCGGTACTCAAACTGACCGCCACGATGATGCCGCCAAACATACCGCCCAGCGCCGCCAAACCCCGGAACACACGCATATTGCCGGAACGAGGATTGATCACCGGCGACAGATTCGGCAGCATTTTCTCCACACTCAGATACAGCTCGCCGTACCGGACAGAACCGGCATCCACCGTATCCCGTTTGCCAAAGAGCTTTTGGAAGCACCTCTGCTCAAAATTGCTGCGCTCGTTGCCCATTTCCATCTGCCGGTGCAGACGGACTTTGCCGCCGGGCTGCAGCTCGATCAGCAGGTATCCCAACTCCGCCCAGGAGAACACCATCATATTCAAGTTTCCGCCCTGCATACACAGCACACTGCCCATTTCACCGGCGGTATACCCCTCCGGCGGTGTAGGACGGACAGCCGGCCAGGCAGGTATATTTCGCAGGAAAATACACCAATATGCCAGCGCCAACAGCAAAAACACGATTGTTAGGGTTGTTACGGTACCCACCTCCGGCGCTACGATGCGCTTTTGGGGGAACATCTCCTCCGTGACCAGCAAGGACATCGACAGGGTTTCGTGATCCTTCAATTCCACCTGGGATATTGCCGTGATCGTGGCACCGGAGGTGGTATAGTACAGGTCTTTTTCAATATTGGCCTGATGGTAACCGCTGGAAAATGCAGGTTTTGCAGTGACAGGACCGGGCAGTGTCACGGAGATCTCCAGCGCCTGCACCGGATAGGCAAAACCTGCCAGCAACGGCAGCTGCAGTTCCAGCTGCCCCACATCATTGGTGACGATGCAATTGGGCATGGAATAGGTAAAGGTCAGCGTAAAATCTCCCACCGCTCTGCCGATCACGCCGGAAAGGTCCACCTGTCGCAGACCGTTTTCCACACGGCTGCGGGCACGGGCGCCGTTGACCGTCACATTGGATGCATTGCCCGGCAGGGCAAACCGCAAATCTCCCCCGGCTTGATCCAGATGGATATTAACGGTGAGGGTGACCTGGGCAGTGCCGTCATTGGCAACGGTGGCATAGGTACTGATATTTTTGGCTGCGGTGGCAGCACCGGCGCTGACTGTCAATCCGCAAATAATGCACAAAAGGGTCACGATTACTAAGAATTTCCGCACGGTACCACCTCCTTCGAAACTTTTCAAGCTATTTTACCACAGAATTTTGTCGAAAGCAACGACTGTTTCAAATTTCTGCGTCCATTTGAGATACAATTTCCAGCGGTTGCCCGGTCATGGGATGGGAAAGGACGAGCCGCTTAGCACACAGCAGTTGCGAGGATAACCCCAATGCCCGGGACACTTTTTGGGATTCTTCGCTCCCGTACTGGGGATCTCCCAGAATCGGAAACCCTATGTAGGCACAGTGTACCCGCAGCTGATGGGTGCGTCCGGTGATGGGACGCAGTGCCAAAGTGCTGATATTTTCCTTGCTTTCCAGCACCCGATACGCCGTCACAGAGGGTTTTCCCGACTGACTTACCTGCCGCAAAAGACTGGGAAGGGGCAGACGGGCAATGGGCGCATCGATGGTACCGGACAATTTTTCCGGAACACCCCACACCAACGCGTGATAGGTCTTTTCCACGGAACACAGCTGCAACAAGCTGTGGATGTGGGCATTTTTTGCGATCAAAACCACCCCAAAGGTATCTCTGTCCAACCGGGTCAAGGGGTGAAACGCACTGCTCTGCCCGGTTTTTTGATAGTAACCCAGCACCAGGTTTGCCAGTGTGCCCGTAAACCGGGAACGGGACGGATGGATCAGCATACCGGTCGGCTTATCCACCGCCAACAGGTGTTCGTCCTCATACAGAACGGTCAAAGCTCCGTCCTCTGCCGGGTACTCCGGCACCGGCTCATCCAGCGGTACGGTAATCACATCCCCCGGCTGCACGGCATAATCGGTGTGCACCGGCGCACCGTTGACAAAGAGCTTTTCCTGCCACTTCAGCCGGTTCATCAGCCCTGCCGACAGGCGCATCTCCTCCCGCAAAAAAGAGGACAGCCTGCCTGCCCGGGTAGCAATATAGGTCAGCTCCATAGGTTATCCCCTTTCTGTAAAATACCGGAGGTGCGGGGCACCTCCGGCAATGTTTATTTTTCCAGAATCAGCGGACCGGCTGCCGCAGCAAGGGTCTTTTGCATATGCTCTGCTGCCTGTTCCGGTGTGCATTTGACCTGCTCACCGCTTTGCATATTCTTCACAGAACATACGCCCTCGGCGATCTCATCCTCGCCCAGCAGCACCACAAAGGGCACACCCAGCTTGTCTGCATAGCTCATCTTCTGCTTGAACTTCTTCTGCTCACCGTAAAGCTGCACCCGCAAACCGGCATCCCGCAGGCTCTCTGCAAGGGAAATCGCCTTGCCCACATCCTCGGTCATAGGCAGCACCAGCACATCCGCCGGCGCAGCGGGGTTCTCCTCATTGATAAGACCCTGCTCATCCAACACATAGAACAGTCTTGTCAGACCGATGGAGATACCAACACCAGGCAGCGCCTTATCGGTGTAGAAGCCGGCAAGGTTATCGTACCGACCGCCGGAGCAGACAGATCCGATCTCCGGATGGTCCAGCAAAGTGGTTTCATACACCGTGCCGGTGTAGTAATCAAGACCTCTGGCGATGGTCAGATCCACAGCAAAATTCTCCTCCGGCACACCGAAGGCGGACAGATTCCGGGTCACAGCCTTCAGCTCTTCCAAACCGGTATCGAACATCTCGTTGCGTCCGGCATAGCCTTCCAGCGCTGCCAAAACCTCCCCATTGGTGCCGCGGATGGCAATAAACTTCAAAATTTCCTCTGCCTGCGCATCTGTCAGACCGCAGTCGGCCACCAAAATAGCAGAAACCTTTTCTGCACCGATCTTGTCCAGCTTGTCCACGGTGCGCATAATGTCACCGCTCTTTTCACCAAGCTCCAGCATAGCATAAAAGCCGTTGAGAATCTTCCGGTTATTCACTCGAATCTGGAAACGGGTCAGACCGAAACCCCGGAAAACACGGTAGATGATGGCGGGGATCTCCGCCTCATTCATAATATCCAGCTTGCCGTCGCCGATGATGTCGATATCCGCCTGATAGAACTCACGGAACCGACCCCGCTGCGCCCGTTCACCACGGTAGACCTTGCCGATCTGATACCGGCGGAAGGGGAAGGCCAGCTCGTTATAGTGCAGCGCCACATACTTGGCAAGGGGCACTGTCAAATCAAATCGCATCGCAAGGTCGCTGTCACCCTTTTGGAAGCGGTAGATCTGCTTTTCCGTTTCACCGCCGCCCTTCGCCAGCAAAATTTTGGCATCCTCGATCACCGGGGTATCCAGTGCAGCAAAGCCGTAGCTTGCATAGGTATCCCGCAAAACCTGCATCAGTTTTTCCATCCGTGCCTGCTTGCCGGGCAAAAGCTCCATAAAGCCGGACAGAGTCCGGGGGGTAATTCTTTCCATAGTTCTCTTCCTTTCAAAAAAAGCCGTCCAGCCCAAGGCCGGACGGCTGGCAATGTCTTAGAATTTGGACTTGTTGTGGTACATTTCCCGCCAGTCAAGGTCGCCTCTCTGCAGACCCATGATAAACATCTCCGCGCTGCCTAAGTTGGTGGCAACGGGTACATTGTGCCGGTCGCAGTGGCGGATGGTTTCCACCATCTGGCTGTCATCCCAGGGATCCTGATCGTTGGGGTCGGAGAACAGCAGCACAAGATCGATCTCATTGTAGGCGATACGGGCATTGATCTGCTGATGACCGCCCTGCTTATGGGAAAGCAGCAGGGTAATGGGCAGACCCGTATTGTCAGCGATAAGCCGACCGGTGGTGGCGGTGGCAAACAGATTGTGTTTTGCCAACACGCTTTTATAGGCAGTGCAGAACTGCACCATCAATTCCTTTTTCTTATCGTGTGCCAAGAAAGCAATATTCATATCTGCACTCCTTTCTACAGTTTTACAGGCACATACTGTCCCTGCAGCCGTTTGGCGATCCGCTTACAGGCCGCGGCAGCGCCCTTCTTCCGGTAACCCAGCAGAGGCTGACGGAAGGCAGCCGCCAAGGTCACATTTTCATCCTCCGGCACCAATCCCAACAGGGGCAGACCGGATTGATCCATAATATCATCCACCGTGACGCCCATCGCAGTAAACATCTTGGGGCGCACCCGGTTGATAATCATACGCACATTGGTTTTTCCCATGGTCTCCAGCACATCCGCTGCCCGGGAAGCATCCCTTATGGATGCCGGATCTGCGCCGGTCACCAAAACCACCCGATCGCAGAATCTTGCCGCCAAGCGGAAACCTGCTTCGATGCCGGCAGGGGCATCCAGCAATATGTAGGAGAATTTGCTGCGGGCAGAAGCCAGCATTGCAGCAAATGCTGCCAGGTCGATCTCTTCCACGGGGCAGCTCACCGGCGCAGTAAGGAAAGAAATGCCGGGGTACACCGGATGCTTTGCCGCCATCTCCAGTTCATAACCGCCAGAGCATACATCCAAAAAGGACAGACCGCCGATCTGGCTGATCCCCAGCGCGATGTCCAGATTCCGCAATCCTACATCACAATCGATACACAGGACTTTTTCGCCCTGCAGGGCCAGCGCCTCGGCGATGCCGGCACACAACGATGTCTTGCCTGTGCCGCCCTTGCCGGATAAAACGGCAATCAATTCACCCATGCACTGTCCCTCCTTTTTTCGTATAGCGCCATTATAAATCAAAAATGCACAAAAATCAAGGCTTTTACACGGTCAAAACATAGCTGATATATTTAATTTTCATAAAAATACAGGATTTATTATAAAATGGGGATTTACATTTGATGTATAATATTGTATGATAATCCTCGAACAGAGTAGGAGACCTCGCGTGAAGTGCTGCCAAAATGGGGAGTTGAGTGGCAGACGAAGGACCTGTGTCCGCGATGAGATCTCCGCACCCGCTGCCCATATAAGAAAAGCTCCTTATATGTAAGCAACGATACTCGGTTGGGCAACAACAGCCCAATGGGTCATCATCTATGCTCCCCGTACGCTGTGCGTATGGGGTATTTTTGTAGGTGCGCCCTTGGGGTTTGCTCACATACAAAGGAGGATTTTTTATGAAAAAAACCACGATGACAACCAAAGCCCTGGCATACTGTTCTCTACTGGCGGCGCTGAGTGTGGTGCTGGCGCGGCTGATTATTCCTATGCCGGATTCTACCACTCGTTTTTCTATCGAGGCGGTGCCTATGTTCTTGGCTGGTATGCTGTTTGGTCCCTTGGCAGGTGGTCTTGTAGGCTTTACCGCCGATGCGGTAGGAACGCTGTTTTCCGGCTACGGCTTCAATCCGTTGTTTTGTGTGCCGCCTATTCTCTATGGCGTGTTCGGCGGTGTTTTCCGCTATTATTTGGGTAAGAAGTGCAATGTTTTCCGCCTGTTGCTGGCACTCCTGATTCCTGTGGTGTTTGGCTCGATTCTGTATCAGAGCTTTACACTGGCATATGTATATTATTACGAGACCTTCTGGGAAGGCTTGATTTTGAAACTCACCACCCGCAGCATCCAGTTTGCCATTACCATCGCGCTGGATGCGGTGGTGCTGGATCTGCTGGTAAAGACCCACCTTTTCCACCGTATGGATCTTTGGCCCCCCAAAGCGAAGAAGAAAAAAGAGGTAGAACAATGACTATTAACGAAGTTCTCGATTATATCCATTCCGTTTGCTGGAAGGGTATGATGCCCGGGCTGCAGCGCATTACCGAATTATTGGAAAAGATGGGCAACCCCCACAAAGACCTGAAATTCATCCACATTGCCGGCACCAACGGCAAGGGCAGCACCGCTGCCATGACCGCATCTATTCTCCGCAAAGCCGGTTACCGCACCGGTCTGTACACCTCCCCCTACATCTATCAGTTTGGCGAGCGGATGCAGGTGGACGGCGAGCTGATCTCCGACGAGGACTTAATTGCCATCACCGAATATGTCAAGCCTTTGGCTGACACCATGTCTGAAACCCCCACGGAGTTTGAGCTGATTACTGCCATCGCTTTCGAGCATTTCAAGCGGCAAAAGTGTGACATTGTGGTGCTGGAGGTTGGCTTGGGCGGTCTGCTGGATGCCACCAACGTAATCGACTGCCCCGAGGTGGCGGTCATCACCAATATCGGCTTGGATCACACGGATATTCTGGGACATACTCTAGAAGAGATCGCCATGAACAAGGCAGGCATCATCAAGGAAAACGGCAACGCTGTTATCTACCGGGGCGCCCCCTCTGTGGAAGCGGTGTTTGAAAAGGTCTGCGCTGAAAAGAATACCGCGCTGAAAAAGGCAAACTTTGCCGGTCTGAAGTTAACATCCCACGATCTGTTTGAGCAGGTCTTTGACTGCGGTGAATACAAAGATCTCCACCTGCCCCTGCTGGGCGACCATCAGCTGCACAATGCCGCTGTGGTGTTGGCTGTGGCAGAGACCCTCATTGAAAAAGGTTGGAAGATCTCCAAAGAAAATATTTACGACGGCATCCGGGATGTCTCCTGGCCCGGTCGGTTTGATATCGTCAGCCGGGACCCCCTGTTCATCATCGACGGCGGTCACAACCCCCAGTGTCTGGAAGCCCTGGTCAAGAACATTCAGGACTACCTCACCGATCGGCGGGTCATCGCCCTCACCGGTGTGCTGGCAGATAAGGATTATGGCGATATGTACAAACCCGTAATGCCCCTTATCGAGCAGTTTGTCTGCGTAACACCCCCCAACCCCCGCCGCCTGCCGGCAGAGGAGCTGGCGCAGCACTTGACCGGTGTCGGCGCCATTGCCACCGCCTGTGCAGATATCCCCACCGGTGTCCGCAAAGCAATTCAATTGGCAGGCGCTGATGGTGTTGTGCTGTGTTTTGGCTCCCTGTACACCATCGGTGACATCCGCAACGCCCTGCTGGATTTGTAATTATAATTGTAGGGGGCGGCGCCCTCGACGCCCCGTCAACCAAAAGGAGGATTCCTATGCATATTCATCACGATCATGTGGCAAGCGGCGAACACGCCCACAGCCACGAGCATACCCATTCCCACGAACACACTCACGACGGTGTGACCCACACCCATGAGCATACCCATGCCCACGAACACGGTCATACCCATCCTCACACCCACGACCATCTCCACGCTGACGGTCACACCCACAACCACAGCCATGAATGCACCGGCTCCTGCAGCGGCTGTGCTTCCAAATGCGAGCATACCCCCATGGAGGAGCTGACCGCCCTGATGAAATATATGGCAAACCACAACGCCGCCCACGCCAAGGAGCTTGCGGATCTGGCTTCCCAGCTGGAAAAAGCCGGCAACCATATGGCTTACGAGCAGGTGATGGCTGCCGTGTCCGATTTCGAAAAGGGCAATATGCGGCTTGCCATGGTGCTGGCCAGCCTGGATGTAAAATAAGAGGTAATCAATATGTGTCTTTCTACTGTTTACAAAAACAGCCGTACCGAAGAAAATGTTGTCCTGCGCAATGTGATGCGCATCGACTGCAAGGACGGTATGGTGATCCTGACCGACCTGATGGAGCGCACCGTTGCCATTGAAGGCACACTGGAAAGCGCCAATTTGGTGGACGGCTTCGTGGTGGTCAAAGAGAATATACCTGCCTAAACAAAAAACCATCTGTCTGTTGACAGATGGTTTTTTATGATTCCGTTTTCTTGGCGGCTTCTCTTTTTTTAATTTCTTTCCCCAGTCGCAGCAGCAAAACAACGCCAAGGATCGCAGCCAGCAGATTCACGCCTGTAAAATTCGCCCAGATGCCATCCAGACCAAAGCTCCACAGCCCGCCCAGCAGCAGCACCGGAAACACCAGCGCCGTGGACACGGACATAATCGTTGCCTGCGCCGGCTTTTCAATGGCACTGAGGAAGCTTTGGCTGGTCACCACGATCCACCGGAAAATATAGGCGGTGCAGAAGATCCGAACACCCCGGGTGGCAAGCGCCAAAAGTCCGGCATCTGCGCTGTCCACAAACAGCGACGCCACCGTCCGGGGGCAGAAGAACAGGAAGGAGGTGGATATCAGCGCCACCGTAGCAGTACCTGTAAAGGCGCACTTGGCCAGTTTTTTCACCCGGTCATAGTTTTCTGCTCCCCAGTTATAGCCCAGCGCCGGAGACAGAGAATCGCTGATGCCGTAAAGCAGCGGCCAGCACAGGTCGCTACTGTACATCAGCACCGCATAGGCGGCAACTGCCGTGGTGCCGCCCCCCTCGCCCAGTATCTTTGCGCCCAGGGTCATCAGGGAGATATTCATCAAAATAGAAGTGACACGACCTGCGATATTGCTCAAAAAGATAGGACTTCCGCAAGCCGTGATCTGCTTGAGCATTGCCCACGAAAACCGGGGCTTTGTGAACCGCAAAAGAGTCTTCTTCCGCAAAAACGGAATCAGCGCCGTCAGGGAGCTTGCACACATGCTGATACAAACCGCCAACGCCGAACCCACCACATCCATATGAAAATGCAGCAAAAGCAGCGCCAAAAGACCGATGGTGCCGAAATTGGACACCACATTGATAGCCATACTGGTCTTGACATAGCCGCTGATGCGCAGATAGTTGTCCATAGCAAAGAAGATCGTGGTCAAAGGGCTGCACAAAGCAAAGGTGCGCAAATACCGCACAGAAGTATCCAAAAGCTCTGCCTCCGCGCCCATCATCCGGGACAGCGGCTCCGCGGCAAAAAACATCACGCTGCCCATCAGCGCTGATGCCAGCAGGATCATAATAATCGAGCAGGAAAAGACATTGTTGGCGGTCTTATAATCTTTTTTGCCCAAAGCAATGGAAATCGGCGCCGACGCGCCCACACCCACAAGATCGGCAAGGGAAAAGTTGATCATCACCAAAGGCATCGCAATATTCACCGCCGCAAAAGCACCCTCACCCAGCACCTGCCCGATGAAAATACCCTCCACCACGGCATATACGGACATGGCAAACATACTGACCATGCCCGGCATCGCCACCACAAAGAACAGCTTCCACGGGTTCATAGTGGCATACATCTGTTCTGTTTTCATTTTCATAAAAGAATTCCTCTCAACAAAAGCATGACGGACAGCTGAATCCACTGCCTGTCACCGGATATTAAACACCCTTACAAGCAGGTATTTTACCACAACGGTTTATAAAAAGCAAGCATTCGCCCAACCGTAACGGCACAAAGACTTGATGTTACAGATAAATTGTTGTATAATGAAACACGCAATTTTCTGCAACAAATGTTTATAAGCCAGAGGTGTTTTATGAGCGAATTTATCATTATGTTGCGCAATGTGCTGATTTTTGTGGCACTGGCAATTCCCGGATTCATATTGGTAAAGGGCAAGCTCCTGAAGCCGGAGCAGTCCGGTGTGCTTTCTAAAATTTTGATGTATCTGGCACTGCCCTTTCTGATTTTTTCCGGCACTGTAAACAATTTGGTATTTAACAAAGAATCGATCCTGATGCTGGGTGTGGTTGCACTGCTTGGCATTACGGCTATTTTTGCGATGTTTTTCATTTCCAAACCCCTTGTAAAAATGGAGAAAAACAAAAAAACTAGCGGAATGATGCGTTTCTGTACGGTGTTTGCCAACAACGGTTTTTTGGGCATCCCTTTGGCGGTTGCGGTGTTCGGCCAGGATTCTCTTGTGTTCACCGTGCTGATCGTTCTGAATATCATCAACAATGTACTGATGTATACCCTTGGGGCATATCTTACCACAGGCGACAAGCGAAATATCAGCTTAAAAAAAGCATTTTTGAATCCGGTTTTGATTGCTTTTGTTTTGGGATGTGTTTGCAATCTTCTGCAGGTAGCCGACTTTGTACCTGAGGTGATCGTATTTTCCGATTATTTCAGCGGGATCGTCACCCCTATTTCCATGACGATCATGGGCATCAAGTTAGGCGCAATCTCCTTTGCCACTTTGTTCAAATCCAAAAAGCTGTATTATGTTTCTTTTTTGAAGCTGGTGGCATTCCCGGGGGGCATCACGGCGGCGATGCTGCTTCTGAAGTCTGTTCCCTGGAATCTGCCTGTTGAGAGCATCATTTTGGGTATGTTTATTGCGTTTTCTATGCCCACGGCAGGCTTGTCCGCCACCTTTGCCGATGAATTCGGCGGAGATGCAGAAAATGCTGTTATCTTCACCCTGGGAACCACCGTGCTTTCTGTTTTGACGATTCCCACGATTTACTGGCTTCTGAACTTTTTTATTTGACACTATCAGCCTTTGGTCTTGTTAGATGCTTTGATGAACAAGCTATCACAACACCAACGATATCAATCACAACAGCGAGGTGGAATTCACCTCGCTGTTTTTTAAACATCAACTTCATAAAATTTGCTTGGGGTTGTGCCCGTTTTCTTGCTGAAAGCGCTGTAAAATCCGCTTACGCTGTCAAAGCCGCTGTCCAATGCGATATCGATCATCTTTCGATTTGTGGTCTGCAGGAGATGTATTGCCCGTTGGATCTTCTTTTCCACCACATACTGCTTGAAAGAAATGCCGTTGATCGAGGAGAATTGACGGGATAACGCACTTTCTGTTAAGCCTGCTTTTTTTGCAACCGCCTGAAGGCTGATATCGTTTGCAATATTGGCATCGATATAATCCATAATTTCCAGCATTCTGCGATGATTTTCTGCAATTGGCTGTGAGGTGTAACCTTCCCGGCGCTCCGCCTTTAGAAAAAACTCCGTCAGTTTGGCAGATGCCAGTTCATAACGCAGCTGCGATTTCGTTTTCCACTCCCCATAGATTTCCTCCAACAACGGTGACAGCATGTGGTTTCGGAGCAGATTCCCCTGTTTTTTTATCCGTTCCAGAAAAAACATAAAATGATGCTGACCGGAAAACGCGTTCCGACTCAAGGTAAAAGCGCAGAGCTTGAAGCCGTTTTTGCCAAAGGAGGTAAAATGCCGTTTTTGCCCCATATTCAAAAATACAATATCTCCCGGTTGGATCCGGTAGGAACGATCCTCAATTTCCCAGACCGCTTCCCCCTCCAGTGCCAGACACACCTTGAAGTCAGCATAAAATGTATTTTTAGGCGCAGAGACGGAGTCTTGGTTTTTTGTGATTGTCCGTACAGAAAAATTACCCTTGTTTACAAGAATCACAACGATCCCTCCTTCCTCTGTATGATAGCATACAATCGCCCAACTTGCAAGAAATCGAAATAATTAAGCAAATAAAAGGTAGACTTTGCGGTATTTATCTGTTACTATAATCAAGAAAATGGATTTTAGAAGGGAGAAGCACTATGTATGATGTCATTGTCTTAGGCGCCACTTTTGCCGCCGCCGGCATCGCCCATAAATACAAGAAAAACTGTTTGATCTTAGAGCACGGCTTGCAGGCAGGCAGTGAATTTTTTGGTGCTTTACAATTCGGTTCCGATTATGACAAAATGCCCGAAAACAAAGAAGCGGTAGCCTTGCAGGAAAGCTTTGCCAGCAGCAATATTTACAGCTGCACCGCACAAATCTATCCCTATTTGCAGGAGGCAAATGTCCTGTTCGACACCCAATTTGTTTCCGCCCAGAAGACCGAAAACGGCTTCCTGTGCGTAACACACGGTGTGGAAGGCTTTTGCACCTATGAGGCAAAGCGGGTGATCGATACCCGCAGCAATGCTGCAATCAGCATTTCCAAAACCTTTAATCTGTTGATTGAAAGCAAAGAAACACCTGTTTTTTCGGGTGTCCATTCCGAAAAAACAGGAATGGAAAATCATTATGTTCTTCGTCTGCCGGTTCCCCTTTCCTGCGGCTACACACAGGCACGGGCAGCTGCGCAGAATATCGTTCAGCAATTTTCCGAAACGCAAAAACTGATTCTTTCTGCATCTGCATTTGATTATCAGATAAAAGCAGACTATCCGAAAACCCGGGAAGGCATTTTCTATTTGCCGTCCAAAGCGTATGAAAATCCCATTCTCGCCTTTGAGGCAGGATTGGAGGTAGCTCTATGACATATCTTGCAGAACTTGTAGCAGGCAAGCAGCATATACAGCCGGTTTCTTGCCCGTCCTTTTCCAAAGAATTTGATGTGATCGTGTGCGGTGTAGGAACCGCCGGCTCCCTCGCAGCCCTTTTCTGCGCTGAAAACGGTCTGTCCGTGCTGGGCATTGAAAAATTCACCTGCGTTGGCGGTACCCACGCCGCCTGCGGCGTAATTAGCCATTATTTCGGGTGCCCCGGTGGACGCTACGAAAAATTAGAGCGTGAGGTTGTGAATTTTGCCCACCGCTATACCTGTACACCGGCAGAAAGCAGAAAGCTTTTGGCGGAGCAAGCATTGGATGAACAAGGGGCAGAACTCCTTTACGAAGCCACTGTTTGCGGTGTTTATCTGGAAGAAAACTCCGTGATCGGTCTGCGGGTCTTAACAGACGAGGGCATTGCAGAATATGGCGCCAAGATCATTTTGGACTGCACTGCTGATGCCTATGTGGCAACAATGGCAGGCTGTGAGGTCGAATGCGGAAGAACCTCCGACGGACAAGCGCAGCCTTATACGCTGGTGTCTTTGATGTTGAACAACGGGAAATACGGCTTTACCAATATGGACTTCGGTCGTGTCAACCAATTCGACCAATGGGCGCTCTCCCAGGCGATTCTTTTCTCCCGGTCCTACAAAATGGAAGAGGGACATAAAGGAAAAACCTTCATCGCGCAAATGCCCCTGATGGGCATACGGGAAGGTCGACGCATCATCCCGGAGGAAACCGTCCGCCTGGAGGATCTATTCGCTGACAAACAAACCCAAACCCCCATGTTTTATTCCTATGCCGACCTGGACAAGCACGGCTGGGACATCGCTTTCGACGGTGAAACTTTGGGCGATTGGGCAATCGGCGCAAACTTGGGCGCCTATAATGTG
Source organism: Faecousia sp. (assembly GCA_045646665.1). GTDB lineage: Bacteria > Bacillota > Clostridia > Oscillospirales > Oscillospiraceae > Faecousia. Next base: position 22,402 of record JAZRLE010000005.1, read on the forward strand.
ACCGTCGCCGTGCCTTATCAAGCAATTTTGCCGAAAGATTATGACGGCATACTGGTTCCCTGCCGCGCACTGGGCGTAGACCGGGATATTTCCAGCTGTGTGCGAATGAATCTGGATATGAAGAAAATGGCGGAGGCTGCCGCTGAGTGGACGACCTTAGCCGTAAAACAGAGCAAGAAATTGCGGGATGTTTCCTATGCACAACTGCGGGAAAAACTTCTGGAAAGCGGTTGTCTGGACGAACGCTACAACCGTGGCTATCGCATTGACGGCAAGGTCAATTGGGACGGCACACCTCTGGTGGTGCAAGATGTTTGCTGGATCACTGACCCTGCAAAACTGGAAGAAGGATTCAAAACAGAAGCGCCCGGTGAGGCGATTTGGTCGGCAAAGAGAATGGGGCAGAAAGCATTGCCGGTTCTGCGGCAGTATTTGACCGCAGCCGACGAAAATCTGAAAAAACACGCTGCCTTTGCTGTGGCAATGCTGGGAAGTTGTGAAGCAAACGCAATTTTAAGGGATATGGTAACCCAACGGGACGGTCTGATGCTCAAGGATTGCCGTAAGAACAACAACCTTCGGGGATTCATAGCGATTTATTGGCTGGGCAGACTCTGCGACCGAGCAATCACAGAAGAACTGATCCGGCTGATCTGTGATCCCAATGAGACGGATAGATCCGTTTATCACCAAGACGGTGTGCAAACCACACGCTATAAAATTGCGGAGTATGACGATACCTATTTCCAGTTTATGTCCCAAGCGGTTATGGCTTTGGTGCGGATCGGTGATGCCCACCCGGATTTGCGAGCGCAAATTGCGCAGGCATTTTCCGATGCGTTTTCAACCGACGATTATTATTACCGCATCACCAAAAAGCCGCAACTGAGCAGTGAGGGCAATATGGTACAAGCCATAAAAGTTGTAGCTTTCTCGGCAGCGCAGCGCTGGCAGGAACAGAAATAAAGCAAATCTTGCGGTATAATTTAACCTATACATAGTAAAAGCGAGGGGAATTCCCCTCGCTTTTACTTTTTATATATTATAAATTTATGTAACTGCCTTTTCATTTTCTTCATAAAAGCACCGCCTTTTTATTTATCATCGCACGATATAAATATAAAGCATATTCGAATAATTATATTGACAAGGATGGTTGTTTGTGTTAAATTGATAGTAGTCTATAAGCAACAGACAGAAAGGAGTGGTAATATGGAAAATTTAAATTTGGGGTTGGTGGAAGCCCACTTTGCGGAGCTGATTTGGGAAAATGAGCCTTTGAGCACCAAGGCACTGGTAGAGCTTTGCCAAAAGGAACTGCAGTGGAAGCGGACCACCACTTACACGGTTCTGAAAAAACTGTGCAACCGTGGAATCTTTATCACCGAGGACAGCATTGTCCGCTCTCTGATCTCCAAAAGCAAATTTTATGCCATCCGCAGCGAGACCTTTGTGCAAGAAAATTTCAAAGGCTCTTTGCCGGCTTTTTTGGCAGCATTTACCTCCCAAAAAGCGATCTCACCTGAAGAGTTGGCTGAGATTAGGAAATTAATGGACACATACGGAAAATAATTATGACACAGTTATTTATAAAATTACTGAATATGAGCATTACCGCAAGCTGGATCGTGTTAGCGGTAATGGCGCTCAGACTATTCCTGCGGAAAGCGCCTAAGTGGATCAGCTGCATTCTGTGGAGCGTGGTGGCGCTGCGGCTTATACTGCCCTTTTCCGTGGAGAGCATCGTCAGCTTGGTCCCCAGCCCGGAGGTGATCCCTCAGGACATTATCCAGTTGGAGACACCGGCGATCCACAGTGCGATTCCGGCAATCAACAGTGCAGTAAATCCCCTGTTTACCGGATATTTGACACCGGAGGAAAATCTGCTGGAAAAGGGCTTTTCCATTGCATCGGTCATATGGACCGCAGGCGTGGGGATCATGCTGCTGTATAGCCTGTTTACATATCTGCGGATCCGGTGGCAGGTATTAGGATCCATTCGGCAGGAAAAGAATGTGTATATTTGCGACAATGTGGATTCTCCCTTTATTTTGGGCACGGTTATGCCTAAGATCTACATCCCCTCCGGCATGGAGGAAAGCCTGCAATCCTATGTGCTGGCCCACGAGAATGCCCATATCAAACGCGGGGATCATTGGTGGAAACCCTTGGGCTTTCTGTTGCTGACGGTGTATTGGTTCAATCCGCTTTTATGGGCAGCATACATCCTTTTGTGCCGTGACATTGAGATGGCCTGCGACGAAAAGGTGATCGCCGGTATGGACAACGCCGGGAAGCGTGGTTATTCAGAAGCTTTGATTGCCTGCAGCATCCACCGCCGGATGGTTATGGTATGCCCTTTGGCTTTTGGCGAGGTAAGCGTCAAGTCCCGGATTAAGAGTGTGCTCCGCTATAAAAAGCCGGCTTTCCTTTTGGCTTTGGCAGCCATAGTGGTGTGTATCGTTACAGCAGGATGTTTCCTGACCAATCCGTTACCCTGCGCCCATACCTATGAAAGCGAAGTAGTGACGGAAGCCACCTGCACCAGCCGGGGCATTACAAAACACACCTGCACCCAATGTCAGCATATGTATACAGCCTATGTGGATGAGGTTGAGCACCGTTATGACCAAAGCGTGGTGACTCTGGCGCCTACCTGCACACAGCAGGGCAGCGCCCAACAGACATGTACCCAATGCGGTGCAACGAGAACCGTAAAAGTTGCGCTCACGCCCCATACCGCCGGCGAGCCTTTCTTCATTCAGGAGGCAAACTGCATCCAGGAAGGAAAACGCTCTGCCACCTGCGTCCATTGCTCTCAGGTCTTTGTGGTGGAGGTTCTGGCAACAAACAATGTCCACAACATGACAGAAACGGTGCTGCGGGAACCTACCTGTATAGACCCCGGCGAGGGTGTCAATACCTGTACCCGATGCGGCATTTCAGAGAACCTCTCCTATCAGAAAACTGACCACAATTATGTCACGCAATCCTATACTGGCTATTCATCCCAAAAGGTATGTACCGTCTGCAACCACAAGGTATCGACTACCTTGCCGATTGTTGTTTACCCAAGCAATACCATTTATTCGGGAAATGTATATGGCAACGCCCAAACAAGCACAGGAAGCAGTAGAAGCGTTTCGGTGTTAGATGGGGTTGTAGGGAACACACAACCCATAACGCCTCAGCTGCCTTCCGTGCGTTGGGACCCGTATTCCTAACAGGATACCCAAAATAAAAGGAGTGTGAACTATGAAAAAGTTAATTGCGATTTTGTTGGCGATTTGCCTGCTGACCGCATACGCTGTGCCGGTAAATGCCGCTGAAACCAGCGGAAAATGCGGAGAAAATGTAACCTGGCGGCTGGAAGACAATGTCGTTTATATCTCCGGCACAGGACCGATGTATGATTATTCCGAAGAAAACCCCTCTCCTTTTCCGAGTTTGTCTCATAAAACTTACTACTTTGTCATTGAAGAAGGCGTAACATCGATTGGTGATTATGCGTTTACAGGCGGTGTTTATTATATCATACTCATTGCTGCATCCGTTTCCAAAATAGGTCATAAATCCTTCGCCTATGGCAGTTGCCAAGGAACTTTTTTGGGTCCCGCGCCAAGCTTCGAAACGGATTCCCTTAGTTGGGCCAAAAGCTACACCTTCCGGTATATTACCGGTTGGGAGGAATCGGATTTGCTAAGCTCCACCACATCTCATCACTGGGAAAAAGTTGAGCCGTTGCTAGCTGCCGAAACCAAAACCGTTTACAGCCTCAACGAGGAGATCAAACCCGAGGATTTTCAATTCTATGCACCTATCAGCATGCCGGCTATGCTGTTTTCACCGCAGGCGGTACAAGTTGAAGCTTATGACAATAGCACCTACGGCATAAAAACAGTAAAAGTGGTGGCCCTTGATCGCGAATTTACCCACACTTATTTCGTCTCAGACGGTCAAAACCACCTGGATTCTGTAAACGTGAAGCCGCTCAACGCCCAGTATTACACAGGCGAGGAAAGAAAACCCGAACCGGTTGTAAAAGCCGATAAGCTTGTCCTGACAAAGGATGTACACTACACCTTGTCCTATCAGAACAACATCAATGTGGGCACTGCCCAGGTAACAGTGACAGGCATCGGCGCTTGGGAGGGCTTCTCAAAAACCGTTTCTTTCCCGATCCTCAGACGGGATATATCTGATGGTGTTGTTCATACATCTAACCCCGAGTTCCGTGGAGAACCGGTGGCACCAAATGTTTCTGTTTATGTCGATAATCAGTTACCAAAAGAGAACGAAGACTATGTGATCTTTTTCCAAAACAATGTAAATATAGGCACAGCTTCTTACTGTGCGGTTGGCATTGGAAATTATTACGGTTATGCCTCCGGTAATTTTCAAGTGAATCACGGATCAAAAGACGTAACTCTAAAGGGTGCCTTTAACGGATACGCCACAGGAGAGCTAAACACAGACTTTTACTATGAAGAAGCCATCGTGCCACCGGGTGTTTTTAAGGGCTCTGTCAATGCTGTCGTAGGTTCCACCAGCAAAAAGCATTATGCATACTATGAGCTGTACCGTTTAGAGGGAGAAGAGCCCATCCTCGTTACAAAAGAGGAAAGCGCATACGGATACCACTACACAACCGCCTTTACCTATGATTTTTCCTCCGTGTATGAAGATGCAGCAGAGGAAGGCGGCGAGATCTATATGCTCTCTTATGCCTGGGTCGATAGCGAAGGAGGGGTTTATTCCGGTGTGTATGTTATGGCAATCCCCGCGAAGGTTCCCGAAGCCACTTCCATGGTAGTGGAACAACTGGAAGGTGTCGACGATTTTCGCAGAGCGTATCTGTGCGCCTATAGCACTGACGGTAATCTAGGCAAGGCAACCTGGACGACATCCGATTCTTCCATTGCAACCGTAGATGGCGGAGTCGTCACCCTCCGTACGCCGGGCACTGTCACAATTACCGCCCAGTGCGGCAGCTTAACAGCCTCCCGGGAAATTGTTGCAGAAGCCCAAGATCTGACCCAGTGCGATATTTTAAACTATGACCCCCAAACGGGAAAAGCAGAGGTATATTATAACGACTGTTTGCTTATTGAGGGTACAGAATATGTGCTGACGGTTTCCGAGAATGCAGGTGTGGTGACTGTGACAGCCACCGGCTGTGGCTTGTTTACCGGTCAGATCTCTAGAGAATTTGATGCAGACGATGTCCCGCTGGAGCACACCCACACCTTTGATAACTGCGAGGACGCCACCTGTAATACCTGCGAACATCAAAGAACGGCAGGCCATTTGTATGGCGATCAGTGGTTCAAAACCCAGACCCATCACTATCAAGCCTGTACGGCCTGCGGCAAGCAGGTCAATTTGGATCAGCACACCCCTTCTGCAGAAGATAACACAGTTTGCACGGTCTGCGGTCCTCTGCAGAAATCCGGTGATGTGAAAACAGACGGCGTGGTGGATGAGGATGATGCCATCTATCTGCTGCAGCATGTGCTTCTGCCGGAGTTTTTCCCCATCGCCCAGAATGCGGATTTTACCGGCGACAACAAGGTGAACGAGGACGATGCCATCTACCTGCTACAGCATGTGCTTTTGCCGGAGTTTTTCCCGCTGTAGCGACCGAAACCATAAAAGCGAGGTAATATTATGAAAAAAATACTGAATATTCTTCTGTGCATATTGCTTTTAACCGCCACCGTGATGACAGTGTCAGCAACTACCTCCGCACAGATGACCGTCCAGGCTGACAAGCCGTCTTCCTATCGGGGCGATACGATTACTTTCTCGGTTACGATTTCCACTGTGGATGATTGCCGTTCTGCAGCATTTATGCTGAACTATGACAGCAGCGTGTTTGAGTTTGTCAGTGGCAACTGCACATTGAGCGGGACAGCGTTGGCGAATTTCTCCAACGGCACCGGCACCTTTGCATATGCCAGCGGTACCCGGGTATCCGGCGAGATCTTTACCTTTAAAATGAGGATCAAAGATGACGCAAAATTTGGCAGTTACACCATTTCTGCCAATGTCAATACCCGTGATTCCAACGGTGCCATTCCCACCACGGTCAATAGACCGTACCTCTATGTGAATTGCAAACACAGCTATGGCAATTTTACAGTAATCGGTGACTGGCATCAGCAGACCTGCTCTATTTGCGGCAATGTAAAAAAAGACACACATAATTGGAGCAGCGAAACCATCAAGCAGGCAACCTGCAAAGAAAGTGGTCAGAGGAAGTATACCTGTAACAGCTGCGGTGCTACCAAAACTGAGGATACCGGCAAAACCATCGATCACAAATACGGAAACTGGACTAAGATCAGTGATACAAAGCACAATCGTGTCTGCTCTGTCTGCCAAAAGGAAGAAACTGCCAGCCACAGCTGGAGCAGCGGTGTTGTAACCAAAGAGGCTACCTGCAAGGAAGAAGGTGAGAAAAAATTCACCTGCACCGTCTGTAGCACAACCCGTACACAGAAGATCTATCCCCTGACTACCCATACATATGACCACGGTTGCGATACGGATTGTAATGTCTGCGGAAAGACCCGCACCATATCCCATAAGTACAGCAGCTCCTGGAGCAAGGACAAGACCAGCCATTGGTACACTTGTTCCGAGTGCAAGGACAAAAAAGACCTTGCCCAACATACCCCCGGCGCAGAGGCTACCGAGACAACGGCCCAGACCTGTACTGTGTGCGGCTATATCATAAAAGCAGCCCTGAATCATACCCATAGCTATGCGGATACCTGGACTGCGGATGAAAAGGGGCATTGGTATGCCTGTTCCGGCTGTGAAGAATTGGGCAGCTATGCGGATCATGATTTTGAAAACGCTTGCGATACCAATTGCTCCGTATGCGGCTATACAAGACAGACCTCCCATTCCTACGGGGAGGATTGGTCGACGGATGAAGTTAACCACTGGCACATTTGCTCCGGTTGTGATTTGAAGGCAGAAGAAGCGGCCCACATACCCGGTCCGGAGGCCACTGATGACACCGCTCAGCTCTGCACTGTCTGCGGCTATGAGCTGGCTCCGGCATTGGGCGGCGGTGCTGCGGACCAGCCTACCGAAGGCGGTTTCCCCTGGTGGATTGTGATTGTAGTAGTGGTGATTGCCGCCGGCGGCACAGCTGCATTTGTAATTATAAAAAAGAAAAGATAGGGTTATAACCTGTTTTATACACAGCAAAAGCGAGGTGAATTTCACCTCGCTTTTGCATTTATACTACGGAAATTTTATTGTAAGTTCTGTTTCTTTATAATCTTCTCCCGTAAGGTATGTAACAACTGCAACACCCTCGCCGTTTGGTTTTGCTCCTATCACAACATCTGCAGCAACGGGAGAACAATCAGTGAGTATACACTTTTTGTAATACGCAGACTTATCAAATATGTTTTGTACAATTATGCTATGTTCGCCATTTTCATAATTCACATAAATAACATAATTACCTTGCGCCATTAAAACATATTGGAAAGTTTCGGAAACTTTACTATTTTCAACATCACAAAATACTGCCCAATTCGTTGAGAGTCCCGTTCCTGTTTGTACGGTTAAGCCCAAAATATATGTATTGACTTTCTCAATATCAGGTTCGCGGGAAACATTTTCTTTTGAAAACAAAACATCACCATTTTTGTCAGTAATTTTATATGAGAATGTTAAATCGTCATTTTTTGTAATCGTGTACATATCAAGAGCTTCATAGTATTTGTATACATCCCATAAATCGTACCGATTAATATTTTTGATCGAACCGCAGAACATACTCATATGACCGCAATCGTCTTTATCAAAAACTCCTTCTATAATAACATACTCGCCATTGTACTGTTTTGCTTCTTCGTAAGAAATTGCTTTTTCACCAAGTTCAATCCAAATGGAGTTTCCGACACCGTATTTCAAATCTTCTTTACTTAGTGAAATGCAGTTGCCTTCAAATTCAAGATTGCCCACACCGATAACCCTGACAAGTTGACCGTCATATTTTTCGGGAGTAGCAATCAATTGAATCATCGTTACATTTTTGGCATATGGATTGGCAGAGTTTGGTGTTTCTCTGTAACCCGATTCGATAAGTTTGTTTTTAAATAACTTTATTCCGAAAAACACAGCAAAAACTACCGCTATTGTGATAAGAACGGAAAGAATAATTGTTATTATTTGTTTTTTGTTTTTCACAAAATCACCGCCTTTTTATTTATTATATCACAGCAACTTGAAAAAATAAATCAGGCAGTATAATTCCATTTTGTTTACAGATACTAACAGTACAGATTTGTAAAGCAAGGGGATTTTTGTATATATGAAAGCCACCGAAATAGTTCGAAGAATTGAGGAATGTGCTATAATAGGACAAAAGTCGAAAAAACCGCATAGAATACTGGTTTTTAGACATTTTAAAGTAGACTCAATTTGCACAAATCAACATATACATAGCAAAAGCGAGGTGAATTTCACCTCGCTTTTGCTATGTAGTGCAATTTACGGCAACTCTACGACACCATATCCACGGCTGTCTATAGTGATTTTTGTGCCGTAGGGTGCGGACATTTCCGCCAGACGCGGGATGATCCCATACTGATCTGAGAATCTGGGATTTCCGCTTCGCCATACCGGCTCATCGAACTGTAGCTCAATGGGCATCAGCTCCAAATGGGTCAATTCTCCATTTTCCATTTCAAAATAAGGAATAACAGATTCCAGCATTCTGCGGTCGCGCATCAAACCTCTTGTGTAGTTATTGCTGCGCTTACAGAAAAATTCTCGCATTGTGCTGTCGCTTGTCAATCCTTTGCTTGCAAACATTTCTTCAGGGGCATAGGGAATGCATTCATTGTGAATAACGAAATCGCCCAAAGAATAAAAAATAGGGCGGTTTTTGTAAATTTCAACCGGTCGCAGAAGGTGTGGCCCGTGACCAATCACTGCATGGGCGCCCGCATCAATACATTTATGAGCGAATTCCTGCAAGAAATCGGCGGGATTTTCTTTGCTATCACCGGATACTTCGTGAGAATGGATAGAAATCAAAATATAATCAGCCTGCATTTGCGCTTCGTAAATGGCTTTTTCTATTCTGCTCATATCCTCGGCGTTTGGATGGGTTATATAGCGTGTTTCGTCTCCTATCTTAAACTGCAAATCCTTAAGAATAGCAGTGCCGTCAGGCAGGGTCGGAAAATATCCTTCTGCACGCTCTATATCTTTTTGTGCATTGATTTTACTTAAGGCACTAATTTGTTTAATCGTTTCCAATTGTTTTTTTGTGACTTCTAAATAGTCATCAATTCTAAGCCCGTTTACGCCGGGTCTGCCTAAATATCTGCGCGACTGCTTACCCGCCATGGCGGACTGGCTGGTCTCCAAAGGCGTTCCCATGGTGGATACAACACCGATTAGAGCCACTCGGCCGTTGGGAGTGTCCAAATATGCAGGAGCGGCAGCCTCATCCAAATTGGCGCCGGCACCGGCGTTTACAATGCCTGCGTCATCAACATGCTTCTTTGTTGCCATGAGACCCCCACGGTCAAAATCCATAGAGTGGTTATTGGCAAAGCTCAGCATGTTGAAGCCATAGGCTTTCACATCTTCCAGTGTTTCAGGGTCGGCCCGCAGGTAGCTGCCGCCACTGAATTGATTGGCGTAATACTCTCCCCGGTGCAGTGTTGTTTCCAGATTTAGGTACCGGACATCTGCTTTGCACAGATGGTTGCTTACTTCGCAAAAACCGGTGCTTTCGTGGGGAATTCTTCGTTGAACAAGCATATCGCCCACAGCGGTAAATGTCATTTTCATCATTTTATTCCTCCGTTAGAAAGGCTGCAAGGATCTTTGCTCTGAGAGAGATGGACTCCGTAAGGATATATTCTTTGTTGGTGTGACAAAATTCGCCGCATCCACCCATTCCGCAAATGGACGGAATACCTGCCGCCTGGGTATAGCAAGAATCCGATCCGCCGCCGGATTCCACCGGGGTAAGGCTTCCTAAACCGTATTCACGACAAACGCCCAAGAGTTTATGGAAAAGCTCCATAGTCGCAGGATTCTTTTCCATGGGTGGCCGCTTGCTGATGCGCTTGATCGTGGCAGAAGTGCCGCCGATAAAACTGGTTTCGGCGATTTGCCGCACGGTAGCCTCCGCTACCTCCAGCTCTGCGTGACGAGGGACACGGACATCTACCGTTACGCAGCACTTGTCCGGAATGATATTGGGAAGGATGCCGCCTTGCACCATATTGCAACTGTAGGTAATGCCGCCCGGACAGCTTTTTTCTTGGAGGGCAACGATCTTATGGGCAGCTTCCGCAATAGCATTTTTGCATTCGAAATAGTGGATTCCGGAATGTCCGCCGATTCCCGTAATATCGATTTGATATTTTAGGATTCCTTTTCTGGAAATGACCACTTCGTCTTTTTCAGATGTTTCACAGTTAATGGCATAGGGGAAACCTGCGCAGTTGTGTACAAAATACTCCAGTTCCGCTTGACCGCCCAGGGTGTTGGATATTTCTTCGTCGGAGGTCAGCAGCAGACGCAGATGCTTTTTGTAGCCATGCTCCTTCAACGCTTTCATTGTCAGCAGGGCAATGGCGATGCCACCTTTGCAATCGATCGCGCCCGGGGCGATGATCCGATCCTGCAGGCGTGTTACGGGATTTGCACCAAAAATGCCTTTTTCGTGGACAGTATCCGTGTGCGCCATAAAGACGCAGCCTTTTTCTGCACCCTCGTTCAGATCTACCGAGAGAAAATCGCCGCACGACTCCATTTTTGTTCGCGTTACATGGAAGCCCTCCGCCTCCGCAAAAGCTGCAATATAGCTGTCCATAGCGTCAATTGTCTGCTTATCCACTGCTTTTGCCTCAAAGGAACAGATTTCACACAGGAAGTCCAAATACCTTGGGAATTCAGCAGCAATTGTCTTAAAAATTTTATCAACGCACATCTAAATCACTCCTCTACGAACATTATAGAAAAGCTTTTAGACTTTGTAAAAAATCGGTTTGGATGTGCTTGCTATAACTTTTAAGATGTGGTAAGATGTGTACGAGGTGATTTTTATGGATCTTCTGCAGCTGCGATATTTTTACGACAGCGCAAACTATCTGAGCATTTCCAGAACTGCCGATAAATACGGTGTGCCGCCCACCTCTGTTTCTGCGTCCATCCGACGGTTGGAAGGAGAGATGGGCTGTAAGCTGTTTGATCGTACACCCAATCGCATCGTACTGAATGATAAGGGGAAAATCATGTACGATTCCCTAAAGCTGATTTTTGACGAAATGGATCATATGCTTCAGGTGGTGTCCGGTGCTACAGACGACAATAAGGAAATCAAAATACTGGTCAAAGCGATCCGCGCACTGATCACGGATCAGGTGATTCGGTACAAGAAAAAGTATACCCATACCCGATTTAAGCTGGTGGCAGATTTTGATGAAACAAACCTAGATGGTTATGATATCATTATCGATACCAAAAGCGATCTGTACGCAGGCTATGATTCTTTAGAGCTTGGCAAACAACGGATATTCTGCTATGTGAGCGCGGGCAGTGATTTGTGTGCGCACAAATTTTATTTAAAGCAATTGGCTCAGATGCCATTTGTCCTGATGAGCCAACGGGGTAACCATGGAAAGATCTTTATCGCTGCCTGCAAAGAAGCAGGCTTTACCCCCAATGTAGTTGCACAGGTGAACGATTCTGCCTGCTTCCGGAAAATGATCTCCTCCGGGATCGCCATTGGTGTAACCGGAAAATTCGGAGCTGCGGTGGAGGGTAATACCACCCTTGTTCCGCTGAACATAACAGACTTTAAGCACGAACAAACCATCTGCATGTATCACAATAAGGAAAACAATCATGGCAATGCCGCAAGGTTTATATCCTTTCTTCGGGAGAACATCAAAAAAGAGGGAATCTATAGCGATTCCCTCTGACCGAAATAAAGTAGCCAACGTTTTGGATTTTCAAAAGCCGGCAGTATAATCTTCTCCCATTTACAGATACTAACAGCGTAATTTGTAAAATTATTGTAGGGCGGGGGGTTTACTCCCGCCGCATACAAAAACGCAACAAACGGCGGGAGCAAGCCCCCGCCCTACGATGTGAATGAAGGAGATAGAAACATGAAGGCAACAGGAATTGTCCGCCGGGTGGAGGCTTGTGTTATAATAGGGCAGACCGCCAAAAAGCCGCATAAACACTAGGGTTTTCACTGATTCTTGTCCAACAATTTTTCGTAAAAATCGGCTGATTTCGATTTAAAATGCGAAGGGATGGCCGTTTTTCACTGCTTTGTAGCAGCCAAAATTAAATATTCAAACTGTCACAAAAAAGCCGAATGAGCGATCAAACTCATTCGGCTTTTGTTATACCTATGTGGTATTTTAAGGTGGATTCCTTGATGCTCATATTTGCCATATTGAAAATTATCGAATAATAAGATATAATATTATATTAAATAAAAAAATGGGTTATTGTGTCTTTCTGTGAAAGGAAAAGATCTATGATTAGTAAAGAACTAAAAAAATTAAACAGACGTGAACTTGTGGACGTTATCTATCAGCTAAAGAAGAATGAGGAACAGATGCAGGGTCAAATCGCCTCCTTAGAAGCTGAACTACAAGACCGTCGTATTCATCTGTCCGTTGCAGGCTCCATAGCCGAAGCGGCAACGGATATTACCGGCATTTTTTCTGTTGCGCAGTCTACCGCAGATCTGTACCTGAGTGAGATCGCTTCTATGAAAGAAGATGCTCAAAGAGAATGTGCGAAAATGATTGAAGAAGCCAAGAAAAAGGTTGACTCAATTATGGCGGACTGCAAAGGACAATATGACGCTTTGGCAGCACGTTATCAAGCCGATTATAAAAAATGGCAACAGCTTCGTGCTGAAATTGAAAAATTAGAAGCACAGGAAAATAACGAATAAGCGAGGGACAAATGATGTTCAAGAATCCTAAAAAGAAAGTATCAGTTCCATCGCTTACAGAAATTCAGAGTGAGCGTAAACGGATACGCCGGAAAGATTATTACAGACAAGCCCTCCGTGGTACGGTTTCAGTTTTGGTAGTAGTTGCCGCAGTTGCAGTTTTAATTGCAACGCTGTTTCTGCCAATTCTCCAAATATCCGGTGATAGTATGTCGCCAACATTGGAGCACGATGAAATCGTAGTTCTCTTAAAAACGAAAAAGTTTGAGCGTGGCGATTTAATTGGCTTCTATTATCAAGGCAAAATCTTGTTAAAACGTGTTATAGCTTTGCCGGAGGATGAGGTAGCAATAGATGCAGACGGAAACGTTTATGTGAACGGCGAACTATTGGAAGAACCGTATGTAACAGATAAAGGACTCGGGGATTGCGATTTGGAATTCCCCTATAAAGTACCGGGTACACGTTATTTTGTTATGGGAGATCGCCGCTCCAATTCTGTTGACAGCCGCAACTCGGTTGTGGGTTCAATACCGCAAGAAGATATTATCGGAAAAGTTTTTGTTAGAGTGTGGCCGTTCTCTCGGTTCGGATTCGTTTATTAAAAACTCCATTTATATCTTAAATGAAAGGAGGGAGAGCCATGCAGGACGTCTTGGGCGAAAGCCTAAGGAAATTAAGAAAAATCAGAGTTCGGAAAACACGGATGATCGCTATTGTGTTAGTGCTCTCCCTTGTTGTTTCGTTAGATGTATTTTGGTGGCTACGGCAACCTGGACTGACGCTGGCCGGTGATGCAGACTGTGGAATTGTAGAACACACCCACGATGACAGTTGCCAAGGCACAGAAACACCATGCAATCTTATCGAACACATTCACGATATTTCCTGTTACTCTGATGATACGGCTGATGTAGAAACACAGCTTGATTGGCAAAAGATGTTTGCAGACTATCCTTATACGGGAAATCTGCGAAGCGATTTGGTTGGAATCGCAAAAACGCAGGTTGGCTATACGGAAAGCACACTGAACTTCCTTGTGGGAAGTGACGGTATTCGCCGCGGTTATAACCGCTACGGTGCTTGGTATGGGACACCTTACGCAGATTGGTCTGCTGTATTTGTTTCTTTCTGCCTGCATTACGCAGGTGCCGATCCGAGTGCAACGCCCGGCAATACCGGAGCAAACTCTATGGCAGAAACGTGGAAAAGTCTCGGCAAATATGCTTCCATTGGAGAGTACACACCCACAGCAGGTGACTTGGTTTTCTTCAATAACAACACAGTAGGCATTATCACAGAGAGAAACGCTTTTACTTTCTGCGTAATTCGTGGTGATGTTGGCCAAGCAGTGCAAAGTGACGTTGTTGCTTTAACCGATGCTTCTATTGCAGGCTGGGGTTTAACAACGGGAACTGTACATAGCAACAAAGACCCTACCTCTGAAGAACTTCTGGACATATCGAATGGTCCGGCGATCTTCATTATTGAAGGAAGCAGCACACAACAGCAAACGCAAAGTTACTCTCTCAGAAAGTCCCGCACAATCATAGACTTGCTTCCTTATTTGGAAGAAAATGGCGGCAGTTATTTCTTTACATTGTTGGATAAAAACAACCACGAACTGCCCAAAGATTCTCATGGTAACTACATTGCCCAGTCTGATGTTGGCTATAAGCTAACGATCAGCTTCACCAGTCCTGAAGGCTTCCTTCCGGGAACTTACCAATATCAAATTCCTAACGGTTTGATGGTAGACGGTGGTGAAGGAACCTTCATTCTCAAGGACGGCACCGATGTGGGCAGTTGGGTGGTTACGGACACCGGCTTGATCACATTGGTGTTCAATGAACATATCAACAGCCGTACAGATATCACGATTAGCTCCACCTTGGGAATCCATTTCCCAGAGCAGGAAGAGCCTATTGACTTTGATGGGAAAATTACAGTTATCGTAGAGAAACCACAACAGGAAATCTTATCCACCAAGGTAAACAAATGGGGTTCTCAAGGCAATTCCGCAATGGACAAGAACGACCCCACAAAGATCTATTGGACGATTCAGATCACAGGCAACCGAGATTCTCAAATTCCGGGAAGTGTACTGACGGATCAGGTGCTGCGCTACGACTGGAGTTATCCTCACCGGTATACGGATTCCGATATTGCTGGTGGACTCAGCTTTGGTGCATCGGTTCTGGATCCCGAAACAGGTCTGGAACTGTACTGGCACAGATGGAACATCTCCGCTGACGATCCCAGCCTTACCTGGGACGAAAACGGATGGTCCTACAAAATGCCGGAGACCGTCACATGCCATGTGTGTGGCAATACAGTGTCCCTTGGCAATGAACACTGGACCTACTATGTGGATTACACATCCACCCCGGACGCTACAAATATCGCAGGCGGCCTGCCCTATACCAACCAGGTAGAGATCGATAATCAAAGTACCGAAGGTTGGGCAGAGTTTACACAAACCGAGGTTCACGGCGATGTGTTCAAAGATGGTACATTCGTTTCAGATGCCGGTGGCGGCAAATTCCTCTGGGAACTGCAAGTTACCATACCGGGCAGAAAAGATGGAGAGAAAGCATTCTGCGATTGGTTTATCAACGATATTATGACCGTTCGGGATCAGTATGGATCCCGGGTCGCATATGTGCCTAACGATATCCACCTTGCCACAGTTACCGCAAATTATCATGGCAAGACCATCAATGTCCCCCGAATCCAGGACGCTACCGAGGATGATCCCTATGCATGGATGCTCTATTGGTCAAATGACCAAGGCGGCAACGGCTTCTATGACCTCAGGCAGATTTACATTCTGTGCCGCTGCGAGTGTACAGATGAGAGTTGTGGTCTGGGTAGCTGCTGGACTTACGGATATGTTGCAGACAATGGCAGTTGGCAGCCTGCCAGTGACTACTGCCCCTGCTGGACAGAAACAGAGGATACCACCTTCACATTTACCTACCAAACAGAAGATATGTCTGTGGTGGGCGCCTATGGCGGAATGGGATATTCCCTGCAAAATGAGGTTATGCTGGCATACGCCGGTGGCACACCGGTAGCCGATACTTATGCAAAGATTCCCATCCCCTCTCTGTTGCAGAAGGAACTGACTCACGACTTTGACGGATATACAGCAAACTACAAGGTCACGGTCAATGAATCCAAGCTGGTGCTGACAAATGGTACGCCTCTGACGATTCACGATGTTATGACCGATACTCTGGCATATATCAGTGGTTCACTGGTAATCACAACGGAAGATGCAAGCGGAAATATCACCACACTCAAGCAGGGTACAGACTATACCGTTGCCTACGACGGAACCGGTAACCAAAGGGATGACCAAGGCAAACCCGTGCACATATTGGATATTGTGATCCTGCATCCCCAGCCGGTGATGTATGTGTTAGACTATGATGCCACCCTTATTATGCCCGAGCATATTACGGAAGGCATTAAGTATAGCAACTCCGCAGAAATCACCCTATGGGGCGAGAGTATCACAGACAGTGCTGTTGAAAAGGTCTATGCTGACATCAACATTGCGGCAAAGAGTTACAAGGTGGAGATGTTTAAGACCTGCGCGCAAACGGGTGAGCCCTTGGGTGGTGCAACCTTCGGACTCTACAATGTGCACGGTGGTTTGATCACCACAGGCGTGACCAATGCAAACGGAGAGCTTATCTTCCAAACAAATATTGTAGAAGGCATTATCCTCCGAGAGCATATCCTCTATTATATGCAAGAGCTTAGGGCTCCACCGGGATACCGGCTGGATGACACAAAGTACTGGTTCTGCTTCTGTGATAAAGCCACAGACACTTGCGAGATTTGCTCCGAGATTATAGCAGAAACGGATGCAACCCGTATTCCTTTTGAGCAGATTGGAAAAGTTCACGCAACCAATCAGCTTATGAACTACAACCTGCCCGCAACCGGCGGTCCCGGTGTATATCCCCTGATGCTTGTGAGTGTAATATTTATTATTACACCGCTTGTATATAGATTCATTCGAAGGCGCAAGCGAGAAAGGAGGGGTGCAGGTTAGCTTCCCTTTCTCGGCTAAAAAGCGCCGAAGATGAATCAACAAAAAATAAAATTTTACTTTAGAAAGGACCCAAAATTATGAAAAAGTTTTTATCTATTCTTATGGTGCTGGCTATGATTTTGGCTATGAGCACCACCGCATTTGCAGCAGAAAACAATACCTATACCCTTACCATTACCGGTGCTACCGGCCACGTCTATGACATTTATCAGATCTACACAGGCGACATTTCCCAGGAAGGTGATCAAACCGTTCTTTCCAATGTAAAGTACGGTCAGAACCATTACCCTGTCGACGGTAATATCGGCGATCCCGTTCCCGCAGATGAGCTTGAAAGCCTCACCGATGAAAAAACTGCTGTGGATATTCTGGATTCTGCAGTTAAAGGCGATCCCTACAAGAACGATGTAACCCCCGCAACCAACGAATCTTCTATTGTCATTAGCAATATTCCCGCCGGTTACTATATGATTGTTGATGTTACCAGCAATCTGACTGCCGGTCAGACCAAGTCTCCCATTATGCTTCAGATGCTCGAAGACGTTACGATCGCTTCCAAGCACGCTACCATCAGTTCCGAAAAGAAGGTGGATGACAAGAACGATTCCACAACCGAAGAAAATATTGTGAATTGGGTGGATTCTGCAGACTACGATATCGGCGATGAAGTTCCTTTCCAGCTTTCTGTCACCCTTCCCTCTACCTTCAATACTTACGATGACTACACCATCACCTTCCACGATCAGCAGGCAGCTGGATTCGGCGATCCTACTATTAAGAATGTTTACATTTTGAAAGCTGATGGCACCACCAAAATCACCATTCCTGCAGCCGCAAGCGGTGCGTCCGGTTATACCCTTACATATTCTTGCACCAACACAGAAAAGTGTGAGTTTAGAGGATGCTCCTTTAATGTTGCCGTTGGTGATATCAACGATTTCTACAGTCAGGATACGTTTGCCAAAGGGGATAAGGTTATTGTGGAATATACTTCCGAGCTTCTTACCGGCGCAACTGTCGGCTCTCTGGGCAATGAAAACGGCATGTATGTTTGCCATCCCGATGGTCATACTCCTCAGGATTTCGTAACTGTATTTACTTATGAACTGAAGATCAACAAGATTGACGGTGCAAGCAAAGAAGCTCTGAACGGCGCAGGCTTTACTCTAAGCAAATGGAACGCAGAAGCAAATAATTGGGTTGCAGTTGGTGCAGAAATCAAAGGTGAAAACATCACCTCTTTCACCTGGTCCGGCATTGACGCAGGCAAGTACAAGCTTGTGGAAACCACCACTCCTATCGGCTACAATACCATTGCTGATATGGAGTTTGAGGTAACTGCACAGCATAAGGTCGAGTGGGTAAAAGGCGGAAATACCGCATTTATGGACCTGATTGCCAAGGATGCTTCCGGCAATATCGTGTTTGCGGATGCTGCCGGTGATCCTGCTGTTGAGGACGGCAAACTGGAAGGTGACATTGAAAACTACAAAGGCACTGTTCTTCCTGAGACCGGAGCACAAGGCACGATGTGGCTTGTCCTCGGTGGCACAACGCTCGTCATCATGGCAGCTGTCTTTATGATCACTCGCAAGAAGATGTCCATCTACGAGGACTAATTATTCGGTTAAAAACTAACTTATTCTAAAAGTGGCGGCGGATGGTTTTCCGCCATCCGCCGCTATCTTCCTTAAGGCGGTGAACAGATACTTATGAAAAAAAGCAAAATAGGGATCCTTCTGGTTCTGATGCTGTTCGTAGGCATCTGTGGACTGCTTTACCCCTCTGTGAGCCAGTATTGGAATACTAAGACCCAATCCCGTGCCGTAGCAAACTACCAAGACATCCTGGCTTCCATCAAACCCGAAGATTATACCGCACATTTTGATGCAGCAAATGGGTACAACCAAGATTTAAATGCCCTCCCTTTTCCTTTGATTGATTATGGTGCATTGCAGAATTACGAACAAACCCTTAATATAGCCGGAAACGGTGTTATGGGGTTTATAACAATCAATAAGATCGGTGTAGAGCTTCCTATATACCATTCCATACGAAATGAAGTGCTGAATATTGCCTGCGGTCATTTGGAAGGCACATCGCTCCCGGTCGGCGGAGAAAGTACCCATTGTGTCCTTTCTGCACACCGCGGCCTTCCTCATGCCAAACTCTTTACGGAACTGGACAAGATGGAAGTTGGCGATACCTTTACAATTACCGTCTTGGATAGAACCATCACCTATCAAGTGGACCAAATCAAGGTCGTTCGCCCGGATGAGATCAACGATATACAGATCGTTCCCGGCGAAGATCTATGCACCTTACTCACATGCACTCCCTACGGTATCAATTCCCATAGATTGCTGGTGCGTGGAACACGCATTGAAAATGCCGCACCTGTGCTGCATGTTACATCGAATGCTTATCGAATCGATTCCCTGGTGGCAACACCTATCGTAGCAGCACCAATTTTGCTGAGCCTGCTGATCGTGCTAATGGTAAAATACCGGGATAAGGGCAGCAAACCGCTTATCTCAAAGGAGGAAGAAGAATGGCTAAAAGAAGAATTGGGATAATCGCTTTTATGCTTTGTATTTGCCTTTATCTAATACCGTGCCAAGGGCAGGCGGCATCAACAGCAGATGCAAAGGAACCTATATCTACAAATGAAAACTGTTCTTTGAAGATCTCCTATTGTAGCGGTGGTATTGCTTTTTCGGAATTGCCTGTAAAGCTATATAAAATTGCCGATGTTTCTGCGGATTCTCAATATACGCTTACATCGTCCTTTGAAAAATCCAATCTGATCCTTAATGGGATACAGACAGTCGGTGAATGGAATGTTATTCGATCAACTCTGGAAACATTTATACTTGCTAACGATATCACGGCAGATTTGAATGCTAAAACAGACTTTGCAGGCAAAGCATCTTTTGATGCATTAAAGCCGGGGCTTTATTTAGCAATTACAGAGCATATAATTCAAGATGAAACAACCTATGTATTTGATTCTGCTTTAATCGCCTTGCCCGGTTTGGGTGCAGATGGTTTATGGCAGTATCAGGTTGATGTTACCTCTAAATCCGAGATTATTCCCCCAAGCGAAGATGATGAGGAAATAGAACGCAAGGTATTAAAGCTTTGGAAGGGGGACAGCGGAAGCTCAGCTCGTCCTACAACGATAGAAGTCGAGATATTCCGCAACGGCACAAGCTATCAAACGGTAACGCTTTCAGAAAATAACCACTGGACATTTACTTGGTCTGCAAAAGACGATGGCTCGGATTGGAAAGTCGTCGAGCGTAATATTCCAACGGGATACACCATGACCATCGAGGAACGGGAAACTTCATTTGTGCTGACTAATACATTAAATCGGGATGTTCCCGGTAATCCCGATTCACCCCAGACAGGTGATACCTCGAATATTATGCTTTGGGTTATTCTGATGATTGTTTCCGGCAGTATGCTTATTATCTTAGGAATCACGGGGAAGAGATATCGCGTATGATGAGCCGAAAGAATGATGTTATAAGAAAAATTTTAATAATTATCGGCGTGTGCTTACTTGCGGCTGCAATAGTACTCTTATTTGCGTGGCAATGGAATATTCATACGTCTGAGCAGAAAGCAAAGGAATACGTAAGCGTAATACGTGAGCTAATCCCCGAACCGCAAGGTGCCGTCCCGGAGGAACGCAGAGATAATACGATGTCAACCCTGTCCATTGACGGAACAGACTTTGTGGGAATATTGGAACTCCCACGATTTGAGTCGGTTCTTCCGGTTTGCGCTGAATGGGGGAACTCCGCAAAATGCCCTTGCCGATTCAGCGGAAGTGTATATGATCGTACTATGCAGATCGGTGGCACATCCCAAAAAGGTCAGTACGACTTTTACCGTGATATTTCCGTAGGTGATAGCGTTTTCTTTACGGATATGGAAGGTAATCGCTTCTCATACACAGTAACCGATATTCGCTATGAGAAAAATGCAGACCAATCCACCCTACAACGCAGGGATGCGTCTTTGACGCTGTTTGTTGAGAATGTGTATGCTTTTGAATACGTAATCATTTACTGTGATGTTATTCATTAATACTATACATGTGTCGATCAAGCATCTAATCACAGTCGAAGAATTTCAAAAAAGATAAACCTACCTTTTCGATGGAGTAAAGGTAGGTTTGTTTTTCTTTTTGTGCGGTATCATCTCCGCCTGTTTACAGATACTAACAGCGTAATTTGCAAAATGATTGTAGGGGCTGGCGCCCACGACAGCCCGCTTTGATTGGTCTGAAGATGTCCTTGCGGGGCGTCGAGGCGCCGCCCCCTACAAATGCGAAAAGGAGAAAGATATATTATGAAGGCAACAGGAATTGTCCGCCGGGTGGAGGCTCGTGTTATAATAACACAAAAATGCGATACACCCTTATAAATACTGGGTTTTCGGGCGATTTTATATAAAAAATTGGCAAAAAACGACATGTTCTAACCATACATAGCAACAGCGAGGTGAATTTCACCTCGCTGTTATGCATCGATATAATATTAACAAGTAGAAAATGCATTACATATTGTTTTTAATAATAGCTGCATGTAAATCAGTTAAATACTTCTTAAAATGGGTTAATGCAAATTTTCCATAACAAGCGCCTTCATCTAAACTATTAAGTTTTGATAATATTCCTAAAATTTCGGAGGGGTTTATCATATCCCATTTTAATTCTTGCAAAAGTTCTTTCTTTCGTGGCGGAATTATATCTTCAAATATGCCCAGGGGGTTGATTTCTAGAGAATTTTGGCCGATCACAGTGCTAAATATGGATCTTGTATATTCATCATCATATTCAATGACATCACTATTCCAAACTCGGTCAGAAAACAAAGCCATACATATCGGCAATGTGTAATTATAATAACTATATTTTTCGTTGCCGAGCTCCCATGCACACATTTCACCGCCCCATATAGCCGTTTTCTGATTTTTGTTCTCATATGGATTCCAATTGGAAATTTTTTCGGCGGTCATATACGCCTGTAAATCAACATAGGTATAATCACACTGTGCGTTAATAAGTGTAAATCCTAAATCGATATATCTTTCTATGGGAGACTTTGTTTGGTCTAAGTTATCAATTACCCAATATTCAAATATTATATCTGTCGGCAAATCAACAGCGTGCGTACCCTCTCTCGACTCATTCCATTTAATTGTCTTCTTGCCTTTAGCTTTTATAATTTCATTAATTCGTCTTATGCCGTGATGATATATGGATAAAATATCGTTGTTATATTTCTCCATAAGCTTTTTACATTCGTGGCAGTTATCCCAATGTGGAAGTGCCGCCAAATTAATATAAGCGATTTCATCTCCACCGATATGGATATATTGGCTATCAAAAATATCAACTATTTCATTGATAATCTCTTCATAGATTTTATATGTAGATTCCTTGCCAAGGCAAACACACCACCTGCTAATTCGCTTTTGTTTATCAATGAATTCTTCTTTTGTTTCATATTTTGCTTCCTCTACATCTTTACGAGCCTTATCCATATCAATAATATCACAAGAAAGCTCGGGTATAGCTTTTAAAAGATTAACAGCATGAGCAGGAAATTCGATTTCTGGAATAGCATCAAGAGCAAGCATTTTGCAAAATGCAACTATATCTTTTAATTCTTTCTTTGTATATTGTCTGTGATTATCGGGATTAGGCACTACATCGGATTCCAATATATATGACTGTCTATCCATCAAATGCAGATGAACATAATTAAATTTCAGTTTTGCAAGTCTTACTAAATGCTCTTTAAGTACATTAAGCTCAACGTAACCGCGTGCCAGATCCAAAAGGCAGGAACGGAATTGGTTTTCCGGATAATCAGAAAGCTCCATACATTTAATTTTACCATGCTCTTCTAATCCACTTATTGTGGCCATAGCATTTCGTAAGCCTTCATAATTACAATAATCTATGGTAATGCGGTCTTCGGTGATAGATATTTTATATTCACCATTATTTGTAAAATCAACTGCATTAAAGCTGATATTTGCATTGATGCCCAATCTTGTTTTCAAATTTGGAGAAAATAGCTTTAAAAGTTTCAAGGCATTATTTCCATCATTGTTCTCTGGAAAAATCCAATCATTTTCAAACCAATTTTTATTTTCTTCAATCTTTTTTACTCTTGGTAAAATCATAAAATCCCCTCTTTTTATTTGTTAAAGCATCTTTGATTTAAAAGCAAATGCTTGCAGTATAAATTCCCGTTTATCATAAATAATAGCATAAACTTTGCCATAGATATTTCTCCTTGTTTTTTTATTATAGCAAAGCAATTTGAAAAAGTAAACCTTGCGGTATAATCTCCGCCTGTTTACAGATACTAACAGCGTAATTTGTAAAATAAGGGGAACGAGGGGAGCGCCGCCAGTGGCGGATACAGCGACCCGAGTGAGTGGCAGCGGTCGATAAAATCGAGGAAAAGCGTAAGCCCGAAGATTTTATCGGGCACCGCAACAGGGCAGACTCACCCCTTACAAAAATATTTGTAAAAAGGAGAAAGATATACTATGAAAGCCACAGGTATTGTACGCCGTGTCGATGACCTCGGGCGTATTGTTATTCCCAAAGAAATTAGAAGAACCTTAAAAATCCGTGAGGGTGACCCCTTGCTGACAACATTGACACCAATCGACAGATTTTGCCTGGCGATACATAGTTTGGTACAAAGAGTAACAGCGGAGTGATTTCACTCCGCTGCGTTCTCTGTTTTGGTGATAAATCTCGGACAACAGCAGCCATACCCATCTACATCGTTCTCATAGACTTTAATCTTGCCGTCCTTAATCAAGTAAGCGATGCGTGCCATCCAAAAATCGTAATTCATTTCCGCACTCGCAACAAGAAGGTCTCCGATTACCCACGATTGTCTTTTAGGGGTGCAATCAACATGGCGAAGAATAAGTGAGTCAAAATAACTCTCGTCTGCACCGAGTGCAAGCAGAGAAACTAC
>JAZRLE010000006.1:0-9698 GCA_045646665.1 Faecousia sp.
TGCCTGTCCCAGCGCCGCCCGGTTGGCATTGTCGCCGTACAGACCTGCCCGCAGAATGTAGTCACTGACTTGGCGGGTCATCTCGTCCGGCTGCGCGCCATTGAACCACCAAGCTGCCACCTGCTCCGCACCCCGGGCGAATTTCCAAAGTCCGCCCTCCCGGAGCAGTTTTTCCCGCTGGGCGGGATCATGCTCCACACGGTGCTGCAGCACCCAGATATCCAAAAACGCCCGGATACCGCAGCCGCCCACCTCGAAATGCTTTGCCATGTGGGCCATGTGGTAGAAGTAGAACATGGCATCCGACAGAACCATATGGTAACTGCCGGGTTTTATAGGCCGGGCATCCTCCCAGATTCCCGCCAGCACGTTGCGGCAGCCGCCTACCTCGTAGCGTTCCTGAATGGTATCGTAATGCAGCTCCAGATGCACCCCGTCCGGGGCATACAGGGAGATGTCGTGGTCACCCTTGGCGCTGGCGGTATAGCCCAGCTCCTGAGTCAGCACCGCCACGGCGGTGTCCAGGATCTCCTCTTTGACAAGAATGTCGATATCGCAGCTTGTGCGCATCCAGCTCTCCGGATAAGAATTCCTAAGCACCGAGCCCTTCAGGGGAATGAAGGGGATCTGCGCCTGCTCCAGGGTCTTGCAGGCAGACTGATATGCGCCCTCCAGCTGCATATATCGCAGGAATGCCCGCATGGCAGACTGGGTGCACTTGGTCAGCGATTCACTTTCCGGAAGACCCAGTTTGCTTGCGCCCTGTCCCACCAAATGGGCAAGATCATGGCGACATGCCAGGGCATAGACTTCCTCCAGCATTTCCGGCGTGCAGGCTGTTTTCAGTTGTTCGGTTACAGGCGCGCCGCAGACGGCCACCTGCAACAAGCCAAACAGTACGGTTTGCTTGTCCATACCCTCACTCTTTCTTACAGATAAAAGTCCTTATACCAACGGGCAAACTTCCGCAAGCCCTCCCGCAGGGATGTATTGGGACGAAAGCCGAAATCACGCTCCAAGGCAGATGTGTCGGCATAGGTTACCGGCACGTCGCCGGGCTGCATGGGCACCAATTCCTTATGTGCCTCGAAGTCATAATCGGCGGGCAGCACACCGGCGGCGATCAGCTCCTGCTGCAAAATGTCCACGAAATCCAACAGGTTTTCCGGGCTGGAGTTGCCGATGTTGTACACCGCATAAGGCGGCAGGGGCAGTCCGTCCTCGCCATTTTGCTTCTCGGGAGCATGCTGCATTACCCGCTTGACACCCTCCACGATATCGTCCACATAGGTGAAGTCCCGCTTGCAGTTGCCAAAATTGAAGATCTGAATGGTCTTGCCCTCCCGGAGCTTGTTGGTAAAGCCAAAGTAGGCCATGTCCGGACGGCCGGCAGGACCGTACACGGTGAAGAACCGCAGACCGGTGGAGGGGATGTTGTAGAGCTTACTGTAGGAGTGAGCCAGCAGCTCGTTGCTCTTTTTGGTGGCGGCGTACAGGGACACGGGGTTGTCCACCTTATCGTCGGTGGAGTAGGGCACTTTCTTGTTAGAGCCGTAGACGGAGCTGGAGCTGGCGTAGACCAGGTGCTCTACCGGATAGTGCCGGCAGGCTTCCAGAATATTATAGAAGCCGATGAGGTTGCTCTCGATGTACACGTCGGGATTGGTAATGGAGTAGCGCACACCCGCCTGGGCGGCCAGGTTCACAACCACCGCAAAGCCGTGCTTGGCGAACAGCTCCTCGATCAGCGCCTTGTCGGCGATGTTGCCCTTGACGAACTCCCAGCGGGAAGCAGGATGTTTTGCCGCCTCTTTTTCAATTTCACCAAGGCGGTAGTCCTTCAAAGACACATCGTAGTAGTCGTTCATGTTATCGATGCCGATGATGTTCACCGGCTGGACGGTACTCAGCAGCTCCAAAACCAGGTTAGCGCCAATAAAACCTGCCGCACCGGTCACCAGAACAGTCTTATTCTTCAAATCCACATTGGGTGTGTACATGATAAGCGCCTCAATTCTTTTTCACAATATTGTTCAAAATATATTCTTTCTTTTGGGCAGAGGTCATGGTTTTCGTATGCACAAAATCACCTGCGTGTTTCTGTTCATACTCGTCAATCGTCTGGATCACCTTTGCCGGAACGCCCACGGCGATGGAATTATCCGGGATATCCTTGGTGACCACCGCATCGCAGCCAATGATCACATTGGAGCCGATGGTTACACCGGGCATGATCGTCACACCGGTACCCACATGGACATTATTGCCGATCTTCACGGGACTGAATACGTCAATGTCCTTGTATTCCTCTTTCATATGGCGCAGAACCCATACGCCGCCGTCGTGGGTGATGATCTTCGTGCCGCCGGCAAGGCGCACGTTATCACCCAGTTCCACCAAATAAGGTTCAGAACCGAAGGCTACGGTGGGATAGATCTCACAACCCTTGCCGATCACCGCGCCTTTGGATCTCCAGTATTTCACAGGGTTTGTAAATAAGGAATACCACTTCTTTACCGAACCGAAAATGCTCATAGCTTCTTTTCTCCTTCGCTCACCTTTTTCATATATCCGTTACATCGCGCAGCATTTCCCGGATAAAGTCTTCGTAAGATGCAAACATTGGCTTTTGTTGGCAGAAGCATTCTGCAAAGTCTTGTTTATCATCACCGATAAAAATATTAGCGCCAATATGGATAGGACCGTCTCCAGGTGGAACTGCTTATTCCAAAGCCGGGCTTTTCCTCCGTATCTTTGCAGATCGGCACGGGACAGCCCCAAAATCCTTGTTTCATGGATTCGTCCATCCCTTTCTGTTATTAAGCTACGGCTTGGTTTATCTGCTCTTCGGTGGGAGCACCAGCCACTGTCCAAATATTTCATCCCATTTTGTGGGAGTAAATGGACTCATTCCACTTCCCGGTGCAAAAGTTAATTCACCGAAATAGATTTTTCCATCCACCTCATAGAAGTCCACACGCACATGGGGGATTCCCTCTGAAAGTTTTGCTACCAAGACTTTCATTTCCTCAAAGCAATCCGGTTTTTCAGGCGGTATAACTGCATTGGGGTGCCCTCTTTGCACTGACAAATGTTGAAAATCCATATCAAAGAAATCGAACTTTGTAGGCTCACCCGCAGATTGTCGGTCAGATACAAGAAGCAAAACCTTTGCTTCGCCGTTGAAACAATAGAACTTATAGTCCATAAGCTCTTGGCTTTTTGTGTCCTCCATATACTGCTCAGCGATGATGCGAGGTTTTACATCCTTGTAGACCCACTCTCTGCCGTGCCAGTAATAGTTCCGCTTGAAGCATTTCTTGATCTTGCGCTTTGCTGCTTTGATATCCAGTTCCGCCTTGTTCCGGCAAATCACAAGTCCGCCGGAATCGTGGGTGCATTTCAGCACGAACTGATCGGGCAGGCTGTCAAAGTCAATGTCCTCGAACCGATCCCACACGCCTAATGTAGGAATAATATACTCTTTGCCAATTTTATCCGCTACATATTCTTTAGCCAAATGCTTGTCTACCATTTTTGTATATTCAGGGTTTCTATCGTTCAACTTCAGCCACTGCAGCTTCTGATTATAGGTTATGGGATTGTTCAGATCCAAGGGTTTGCCAAACCGTCTTTTGTATTTATATTTGAGCCAGACCTCATCGGGTAAAAACATAAGATATCCCCGCACATTCAACAAGTCCAGTATTGTTTCCACTATTTTGCTAAGCAAAATCATCGCTCCTCTTTTGTATTTTCATTACTGTCGTTCCTATGCTTTCGTGCAGGCAAAACAATGCTGAGCAACGCTGTTATGATGTCTTTGCCGCCCGGCAACACAAACAAAACAGCAAAATAAACAATCGCACAGATCCCTATTGCTGCAAACTGCCAAAGCATGGTATCCGATACCATCTTGAGGAAAATACCTGCAATAACCATGCAGCCTACTGCGATCATAGGTGTCAAACTATTTTTCATAAACTTTAAAATAGACAGGTCAGAGCACCTTCTTAATGCGATTTCTCTGGTAAATAAATTCACAACAGCCAGCATAGGTCTTGCTATGATCAATACCGCGTAGCCAAATTTTGCAGAAATCAGTACTGTAGGAATCAGCGCGGCAATGCTGGCTAAGTGGGTGTAAAAAGAATACTTCGGTTTGCCCACCGCCCGAAACACATCATCGCAAATATACACAAAAGAAATATTGCTGCAGCTGGCTAAGCTCCAATAGCCCAGCAAGGTCGCTGCCTCACTCCATTGGCTTCCCAAGGCAACGGTTGTAGCCAGTTCCTTGAACAGGAACACACCTACGCCCATTGGCAGCACAATACCTGCCAAGGTCTGCTGGGATATATATACCTCCTGGTTAAATGCCTTTCGATCATCCTTCAGCCGGGAGATCACTGCATAGGTCACCGGCAGGATGGAACTGCTGACGATTCGCAACAAGTCGTTGACCATGGAGATAGAAGTCTTATACAGTCCCAGATAGTAGCTGGACAGAATGCTGCCAACAATAAGCACATCCAGATTACTGGCAAGCCATGTGGTGACACTTTCACCTAGAGACCAGCTGCAAAAGCCCAGCATCTTCTTCAATCGTTTGGTGCTGAAATACAGTGTGGGTTTCCATTTAGAGGAAACGGTCATAGCAACTGCATAGTAAATATTTCCACACACCTTACCAATGAGTAGTGCCCAATAGCCTATGCCCATCAGGGCCAACGGAATGGTTATAACCAGCGGTATAACAGAGCCAACAAGCTGAATGCGAAATAACTGTCGATAACGCAGCTGTCTTTGGAACAATGCCTGCTGGATGCTGGAAAAGGAGGTCAGCGGCAATGCCAGAGCCGCAACCACTACAGCCGTACCCTTGCCCGGAACGCCAACCAGTGCGGCAACCGGATTTCGAAATATAGCCAATAGAGCAAACAAAAACAAAGAAAGTCCCAGATTGATTAAAAACGC
Organism: Faecousia sp.; assembly: GCA_045646665.1. Classification (GTDB taxonomy): domain Bacteria; phylum Bacillota; class Clostridia; order Oscillospirales; family Oscillospiraceae; genus Faecousia. The sequence goes on from JAZRLE010000006.1 coordinate 4,978, forward strand.
CACAGAAACCGTCTTGTGCAGGTCCTCTTCATTTTCTGCTTCGCAGTATACTAGATACTTCTGAAATCCAGCTTCCGTAAACACATCCAAAAAGCTGATTACCAAGGTGATGGATGCGATAATGCCAAAGATTTCCGGAGCAAGAATATGCGCCAAAACAATATTGGTCAGCGGGGAAACAATCTTCTGTATTAGTTGCGCCAACATATTCCATTTTGTGGCCGTATTTTTGTCCATTTGTCTTAAATCTTTCATTGTCGATCCTTTTGATTTATTTATATTTCACGCGCTGCAATACGGCATAAATCACAATGCCTAGGAAAACATAAAAAGTCCCCATCATGAAGCTGTAAAACGAAAAGTACGCAGTCAATTTGCACAGGCTGAACCCTAAAGCTGCATACACTGTATGTACAAAGATACTATTTCCATAGGAATCCAGTATCCGCTCTACCTTTTTAACCAGCATACCCAAAAGCATAGGAATCACTATGATACCTAAGAAGCCCAAGTCATACACCGACTGTGCCACCATGGAGGTAGGATTGGTAGATGTGACACCTGGCGTAATCAATTGGGTATTATAAGCCCACACATCCTCTAACTGCACAGGCTTCAAAGAAGTAGGCAGCCAGGCAAACAGACCATTTATCAGATCATTTCCAATCATCAGTTTTCCTTCACCGGAAGCAGCTTCCATGATCGCGCCTTGGGTACCTGCAGGGATAAAAGAAAACTCCCTTATAATGGTATTAAAAAAACTCTGAGAATCGCTGCTCACTACATTCTTTTCTGTTCCCCGCAACCAATTCAGAATTACATCCGCATTAAACAACACCAACATACCAATAGCCAATACCGGGATTGCCTTAACAAGGACGCTCCGCATGGATGTCTGTTTTCGCTCTAGTTGGTAGCGGAAGTACAGCAGAAAAAATGTCAGGATATATATAGCCAGCAGAAGACGACCATCATTTGCCTGAAGATAGATAAATGAAAGTACCACAGAAGCTACCAATAAGCCCAAAACAAATACTTGTTTTACCGCTCCTTTTACCATTTTTGTGAGCAGCAGATAAAACAGCAAGTATGAAGAAAATCTGGCTAAAGATACAAAATGCTTAAAAAATGTGAAACTATTTTGGGGTTCTACCACACCTGCACGAATCCATTCCGCATTTTCTAACAAGCTTGCAATACCACCATAAGCAGACGCCCATAACACCAGGGAAACGCCACCGAGAACAAAGAAGATCATAGCGGTAGTGATAATCCGGTAGCCAGCCTGCGGTTTTTTGGATGGGATCTGCCGCTGCTTCACACAGTAACCGAAATTCATTGCCAGATAGCCACACACCGTCAGGATGAACTGAACATAAAATGTCCAGGCCAATCCGTCTTCAAAACGTATATTAGTAATATGTTTCCCTGATAGATACCCCCAAAAAACCAATGCCGGGAGTACTATAAGACTGACGATATACATTATTCTGCACATGAACATAACGGTGATCTGATTGTTGCGTAGCATATTGCGCATTTCTAAAATGAATGCGCCCAGTGCAAAAAGCAGGTATAACACTATAATAATAGGCAAATGGGTTTGCATAGCTGTTCTCCTCCAGAGATGGGTTTTACTTCCTGCCGGTGGTCAGTCGACGATTTGTTGTATATACGCCTCCCACTGAGCAACCACGCACTCAGCAGAGAAGCTTTTTGCTTTGTCTGCGGCTTTTTCACCCCGGCTTTTTGCGACCACCGGGTCGGCAAGGGTCTGCCGGATAGCTTCTGCCAGAGCATTTACATCATCGCAAGGAACGATCAGGCCGTCCACACCATGATCGATCAGCGCACGGGCACCGCCCCCGCCGCAATCCGTGGAAACTACCGGCAAACCCAGTACCATAGCTTCCATCAGCGCATTGGGCATGCCCTCGTAATCGGAAGCCAGCACAAACAGACTGACATCCTTAATCGTATTGGGCACATCCTCGCACCGACCCATCAGACTGATGCGATCCTGTCTGCCAAAATTATCGATCTTCTCCTGCAGCTTTTCTTTTCCCTGCCCCACGCCGTAAATTTCCAGCTTATAGTCCGGAAATTCGTCGCAGATCAGATGGAAGGCCTCGATGAGCAGGTCAAACCGTTTCTGCTTTACCAACCTTCCGCAGGATACTACCCGTTTTTCTGAACCGGGTGTTCCCTGCACACCGTAAAAAGCATCCGATGCGGGATTAAAGATCACCCGGGATTCCTTCTGCACATTTGCAGGCATCGCCCGCTGCGCATCCTGTGTCTGCAGAACACAACCTTCTGCCAAGGGATACAGCAAATTAATTTGTAATCTTTTCAACAGGCTTTTCAGAATATGATTCATGTCTGACCGTACAGAGACCAGATTCTTTGTCTTTATTCCCAATGTAGCCAGTAGTGCCCGGGAATTGGCATCCTCGATAAAAGAAATCAAAATGTCCGCGTTTTTCTGTCTGCACAGGTGACGCAGCTTGATAATGCGACAGAAGGTTCTTCTAACCATGCCCTTTGTAGTCTGTCCGAGAAACACACCGTCCAGGATCACACGGTCGATCCCATCATCCAAGGGGTAGTCGTTGGGCATAGAATAGTCCGTGACCATGGTGATTTGGTGTCCCCGGCGGTGAAGTCCGTTTGCCAAAACAGACATAACACGCTCTGCGCCTCCATCGTTCAACTTGTTCAGGTAACAAATAATTCTCATATTGCACCTCAGTTTAATTTTCGATGATGCTGTGCCACTGGGAAAGCACCGTTTCCGCGTGGAAGCGGGCGGCGGATAACTTGCCCTGCTTTGCCAGGGTATCGGCACAACCGTTCTTATTTTCGATCAGTTTGACGATGGCAGCAGCAAGGGCAGCTGCATCGTGCATGGGTACTACCAGGCCGTTTTGTCTGTCCTGGATCAGCTCTTCCGCGCCGGGGTAGTCGGTGGTGATGCAGGGTAAGCCCACCATCATCGCCTCGATCAGGGCATTGGACAGGCCCTCAAAATCCGAGGTCAATGCAAAGATGCCGCAATCTGCCAGTCTGGCATGGATATCCTGCACATTGCCCTCCAGGGTGATGACATCGGCAAGACCCAGTTCGTCAATTTGCGCCTGCAGCGCTTCATGCAGGTGTCCCTCGCCGTAAATGCGGCAGGTGACTTCCGGATAGCGCTTATGTACCCGGGCCATGGCATCGATCAGCAGCTTCTGATTTTTCTGCTCGATCAGCCGGCCGGCGGTGGCCACCACAGGGGGCAATGCCCCTTCCCGGGTTGCCAAAACACTCACCGGGTTGGCAATGACGCAGCCGTTCAGAGATTTATCAAAGCAATCCCGCTCATGCTCGTTCTGATAGACCACTGCCTTTGCCCGGCGGTAGATCAGGTTGCAGTACCGGCGCATCAGCTTTCCTCTGCCGTCATGCTCAGGGTCGTTGCGCTCGGACACCAGGATGGGGGTCTTCAGTCCGAAGGCGGCGGTGAGCACCAGGGCATTGATGCGCCCCACAAAGGACACCACCCGGTCGGGCTTGCGCGCTTTCAAATAGCGGCGGATGCCCAGCAGCCACCGGGGCGCGTTTTGTACGTAGCCGCCGACTTTTTTGGTAATATCCACGATGCGGATGCGGCTGTCTAAGTCATATTCCACTTTGTTTTCCAGCAGCAAAACGATGTCCACATCCCAGCCCCTTGCGCAATAGTCATTGGTAAGGATCGAGATCACACGCTCCGCGCCGCCCCGGCACATACTGCCGATGAAAAACGAAATTTTCATACCGTAACTTTCTCCTGCTCCGGCATAAGCTCGGCGTAGATTTCCTTGATTTTCTGTTCTATCACAGAAGAATCAAAGCTCTTGATTTTTTCTAAGTTATAGCTGCGCATGGCCTGCCGCAGTTCGGGATCATTCGCCAGCTTGGCAATTGCCTCCGCTGCGGTGTCGGCATCGGCAGGTGCGTGGAGGTAACCTCCCTGCCCTTCCGTGACCAAGTCTACGTTGCCGCGGATCTTCGATACAATACAGGGCAGCCCTGCGGACATGGCCTCCATAATGGACCGGGACAAGCCCTCCCGGAAGGACGGCATAACGAACACATCCGCCGCCTGCAAAAGCGCTTTCATATCGGTACGGTAGCCCAGGAAATGGACATTTTCGGAAATGCCCGCATCCTGCGCCTGCTTGCGCAGGTCGTTTTCCTTGTCGCCCACGCCGCACAGGAAATAGTGGATCCTGCTGTCTTTCAGCTTGGCAAGGGCGGAGATAATGACTGTGTTATTCTTGTTGGTATTCAGATCGCCGGCGGAAATGAGCATCACATCGGTATCCTGAAGACCCAGCTCCTGCCGCTTTGCCTGCCGGACTGCCGCGTCCGGAGCATAGCTTTTCGTATCGATGCCCACACCGGGCACATAGTAGACCTTGCCGCCTTTTCTCAGCTTCAGCTTCTTTTGGGCAAAGGCGTAGTCCTCGTGATTAATGGTAATGATGGCATCTGTCCAGTGTGCCAGCAGCCACTCCACAGGGTAAAACACCAGCCAGTTCAGTAGCGGCGCGCCTTTATAGAAGTGGAAGCCGTGGGCGGTGTAGATCACCTTGCCGATGCCGCACTTTTTGCCTGCGGCACGTCCTACAAAACCGCCGATGGGGGTGTTGCAGTGGATGGCAACATAGTCATCCCTTTTCAGCTCGGTGCAG
>JAZRLE010000007.1:0-2738 GCA_045646665.1 Faecousia sp.
AGAAGAAAATCGCGATCTATGCACTTTGGTTACTTGTACCCCATTTGGTGTGAATACTCATAGATTGCTTGTGCGAGGATCCCGTATTCCTTTTGAGAAATCGGAGGAAATCGTAGAAGAAACAAGCCCAGAGGAAAAACCTATGTCTACTTGGGAGCAGGAATACTTGAAGGGCTTGTATATTGGCTTAGCATCTGTTGCTGTTATGGGACTGACCGTGTTAGTCTTCTGGATCTAACGGAGGTATCGCCGTGAGAGTAATTAGAGCGGTCATCATTTCCATAATGGTCTGCATCTTTCTCATAGGTTTTGCAATTCTAGTATTTCCCTTTATCAACAACATCGTGGTTGATAATCAGCTGAAACAAGAATCTGAAGCATTCTTTGAAAGATTAGAGATTGTACAGCCTATTACAGATGCAATTATAAAAGAAGATCCCACCATGCCCATAGAACCTACATCCCCTTCCCGCGAATATGAAGCACTTTGGGATGCAATGCAGGCATACAATCGCCAACTTTGGGCAGAAAGGCAAGCGGGACTTTGCGATCCCTGGGCCTACCAGCAGCCATCCTTTACACTTGGTGAATACGGTCTGAACGACGAAGTGTTTGGTGTTATCAGGATCCCTTCATTGGATTTGGAGATGCCCCTCTACCTTGGGGCGACCTCTGCGCATATGGCAACGGGTGCTGCCCACCTTTCCCAAACCAGCCTTCCCATTGGTGGCAGGAATACAAACTGTGTCATCGCTGGTCACAGGGGGTACAACGGAGCAGACTTTTTCCGATATGTAACGGATCTAAAGCCCGGAGATGAAGTTATCATCACAAATCTTTGGGAAACCCTTACCTACACTGTTTCATACACAGACATTATCCAGCCAAACGATGTCGAGAAAATCCTGATTCAAGATGGTAAGGACATGGTCACACTACTGACCTGCCATCCCTATGCATCTGGTGGTAATCAGCGATTCCTCGTTTTCTGTGATCGGATAATGAATGACTAAATGGAAGGAGATTTATCAATGTATACTGACAGAAACCTTGTCCAAAGAACGAAAGATACCTACCCACCCGGGACACGTATTGAATTGGATTTTATGGGGGAAGACCCCCGCCCTATTGCGCCCGGTACAAAAGGGACAGTAAGAATTGTAGATGATATGGGCACTGTCCACTGCGATTTTGACAATGGCAGACGTTTGGGACTCATTCCCGGTGAGGATGCGTTCCATGCCATTTCAGAGCGCAAGCGTACCGACAGGGATGTGCGATAACTCATTGTGTCCTGAAGACTACACAAAACCAAAAAATGATTCCCGTTAAGGAGGTACAACATGGGAACCAGTCTTAATGCCAATGAGACCCGCTTTGAAGCAGTCACAATTTTTGATTTGCCGATGCTCTTCACGCATGGTTACGTAGCGCCGGAAACACTTCCTCGTGGTGTATATCAATATATGGTAAGGCATCACAGTGAAGATACAGAAAAACCGACCCAAATCACCGACTGGGCTGTGGTAAATCGGTTTGGGTCGTTACTTTCTTCAATCCCTATTCCCATGGAAAAGGTCCCCGGAAGCTATGTCAAGAAACGCGATGTGGATGCCGATAAGGACTGGCAGTGGCATGGATATTCGGTGAAACTGCGTGAATATCTTGAACAGTATCCTGTTCCCAAGTCACCTAAAAGGCAAAACCACGAAAGATGAGGTGAGGACTAATGAGCGCAGAAAACCATGTAATTTGGTCAAATTATGACCTCGATTTGGATGACTGGCGCGATGATTTACAGGCAGAATACCCCGAGAAGTCTGAAGATGAGTTGTATGCAATTATGACAGAAATCAACGATGGGTATTTGGACGATGCGCGTGCTAACCTGGATCTTCAACAGCCTTGTGAAATCATCCTTATTGCAGACATTGGTCGTTGGAACGGCAGATTTCCGGGATACCAGGAAATCAAAAGCGGCAACATCAAGGATTGCCTTCATACCAGTATGGATTATGCGACTTTCTATGTAGATAAGCTTGGCGATCTGCGCTGCGATGCCGTTCATCATGACGGAACCAATCATTATCTGTACAGAGTGTTCAAACGAGGTGTCACCGAAAGTCAGATTGACCGGCTGAAGGGTAAAATCCTGGACGGGACCGCAACCCGAAAGGATATTACACGGGTAACAAACCGTTTGGGTGATGCCATCGGCAAGGTCTATGGCTGGTCATTTCCAAGAGAAGTAAAAGAACACGAAAGATAAGGAGAAACCGCCAATGGATAAACGAACCGCAATTTGCGAATATCTTAAAAAACACCATACCGGAAAAAGCAAAGCCGTCTACAGCCGAGAGCTGCAGCGACTTTTTTGCATTGATGGGCGAAATCTTCGCCGCAAGATCAGCAGTCTGCGCAAAGACGGTTTTCCCATCTGCAGCGATGAAACCGGTTATTACTATGCGGGTAATCAGAAAGAGATCAATGCTACCATATGCCGCATGAACGAAATGGTCACAACCATTTCTAATGCCCGGACCGGTCTGTTGTTTGCCTCTGTGCTTCCAGATCGTGGTGTAACTGTAGAAGTAAAGATCAAACTGGATTAGGAGGTGCGAAATGCCCAGTAAATTGCAAATCATAAAAGAAATGGCGGCGCGGGAGGCGCTGAGCATAACCTCCAATACCGAAAGGTTTATGGCCTTCCTGCATACCGCCGCAAATAACTACAAGTA
>JAZRLE010000008.1:0-102609 GCA_045646665.1 Faecousia sp.
TATATTGATTACTATAATAACCGGCGAATTAAGGCAAGACTAAAGGGCTTGCCGCCTGCATTACACAGACAGCAAGCCCTTTCGGCAGCTTAAACAATTTGAGTTAGAAATATTTGTCTAACTTTTTGGGGTCGCTTCACACAGACAAACGCGGGTGGTTTTTTCTTACACTCAATGATGCATTTTCGGCATATTGTACCGACGGGCGCTGGTGCGACCTTCCGGTTTGATCTCGCCCACCGCCAACAACGAGCGTTTGGTCAATGCAGGACCCACCAGTTCATAGATCAGCACCGCAAACAGCACCACATTCCGGGTAAGGGTGCCGTCGGGAAGGGTCGCCGCGGTCAGTGCCATACCCAGCGCAACACCTGCCTGGGGCAGCAGGGTGATACCGAGATTATCCGCAATAGGCTTAGGCTGCTTGGTGAGCTTGCAGCTGATCGCAGAACCGTAGTATTTACCGGCAGAGCGGGCTATGATATAGACCACACCCACAAGCAGCGTCACCGGCTGCACCACCACATTCAGATCCAGCTCTGCACCGGAGATCACAAAAAACAGCACATGCAACGGTGTGACCCAACCTTCCACGCGATCCATCAGTTCCTCGGAGGTGGAACAGACATTGCAGAAGATCGTGCCGGTCATCATACACACCAGCAGCAGAGAAAATCCGCAATGCAAACCACCAACGGTAAACTTCACCTGGGACAGACCCACAGCCAGCAGGACAAATGCCACCGAAATGGTCATACGCTTACTTCTGGAATGGAAGAACCGCTCCACCCGATCCAAAAGCCAACCCAGCACACTGCCCAACGCCAATGACAGAACGATCTCCACGACCGGCTCCACCACCACCGCCAGCACACTGACCGCGCCGCTGGACAGCGCCGTAGCAATGCCGAAGGACACACTGAACAGCACAAGACCCACAGCATCGTCGATGGCGACCACCAACATCAGAAGTCTTGTCAAAGGACCGTCTGCCTTATACTGGCGAACCACCATCAGTGTCGCAGCCGGGGCAGTTGCCGAGGCGATAGCGCCCAGTGTGATGGCACAAGGAATCGAAATAATGTGCGGGAAGCAAAAATGCAGACCAATCAGAACAACATCCACCAGCAATGTGGTAACCACCGCCTGCAGGATGCCGATGGTAATGGCGCGGCTACCCATTGCCTTCAGCTGAGACAGCCGAAATTCGTTGCCAATAGTAAAGGCGATAAAGCCCAGTGCCGTTTGGGTCACGATATTCATGACTTCCACCTGCTCAAAGCTTTGAAAGCCCAGACCGGCAATTCCCAACCGCCCCAACGCAAAGGGACCAAGCAGAAGTCCCGCCACCAAATATGCCGTAACCGCAGGCAGATTCAGAGTTTTTGTCAGTCTGGACAGCAGCAGTCCGCCGATCAGCGCCGTTGCCAGGCAAACCAAGTAGATTTCCATTATTACGCCTTCTTTATTATCAAATCGGATAAACCTATCACATCATACTACCGGCATCTATTTATTTCAAGACTGATTCTTCCCAAAAATTTTTGCGATAATAACCATTGTTTGTAACTATTCACCAAAATGCCCTTTATCGCCTGCAAAATTCCCACTTCCCTTTTTCATCAAAATATGGTATAATCATTGAACATATCCCTTAATTCGCGAGGAAATTTTATGAAACGCTATTGCATTTTGCTGTTTCTGCTGGTCTTTTTACTGACCGGCTGTATCACCGTAATTCCGGTACAACCCACAGGTAGCACCGAAACCGGCGCTACCGACACCACCGAAAGCACCGTCGGTTCCACACAGTCCGCAGGCTGGCAGACCGAGGCAGCGCAGACCTTTTACATAAATGAAGACGGCAGCCGCCACACCGGCTGGCTGGAACTGAACGGCACCCGTTACTATCTGGACGAAAACGGTGTTCTGCAGACCGGTTGGCTGGAACTGGACGGTCAGACCTATTATCTGAAAAATGACGGTTCTATCGCCAAGGGCAAGACCACAGTGGATTCCAAGGTATATTATTTCACCGCCACCGGCGCAAAGGTGATCTTGGCAAATCCTTGGAATATGATTCCCTCTGATTACAAACCGGATCTGACCGTCGTGGAAAACGGTTATCAGGTGGACAGCGCCTGCCGGGACAGTCTTGTACAAATGCTTGCCGATTGCCGCAAAGCCGGTCACGATGTGCGGATCGTCTCTGCCTACCGCAAGCACACCACCCAGATCGAGCTGTACAACAAGAAAGTGTGGTACTACATTGACCGGGGTTACAACGAAGAAGACGCCCGGAAAGAGGCCGCCACCATCATTGCCATCCCCGGCACCAGCGAGCACGAGCTTGGGCTTGCCTTGGATCTGGTGGATGCCGGTTACCAAGCACTGGATGAAGCGCAGGAAAATACTGCCGCCCAGAAATGGCTGATGGAGCACTGCTGGGAATACGGCTTCATTCTCCGTTACCCCAATGGAAAAAGCGCCAGCACCGGTATCATCTACGAACCGTGGCACTACCGGTATGTAGGTAACGCCCTTGCTAAAGAGCTGCAGACCTCCGGTCTGTGTTTGGAAGAATACTTCAACACATTGCATTGACCGTCCGGTATTTACTTTTTACCGAAGAAACGCTATACTATATATACTACTAAATCTCAATGAAGGATGTGACCCCAATGGCGAACGATAAGGATTTGACCCAAGCCGAAATCGATGAGATTCTCGCTTTAATCGGTGGTGCCGAAGATCTGCCTGAAGCAGAAACAGATGCAGTTTTGACCGAAGCAGAAGCGAACGAAAATCCGACCGAAGCAGCACAGGAGGTTCCGGTCGAAGCAGCCGATGCGGTTTTGACCGAAACAGAAGCAAATGAAGATTCGACTGAAGCAGAAGTATCTGCAGACCCGACCCCCAAAAAGAAGATCGCTGTTTTTTTGAAAAAACATATTTTTACCATCCTGATGGTTGTGTTTGCGGCTATATTTTTGTTTTTCGCAGGTCTGCTGGTGGACTACTTCATCAACTCCAACAAGCAGAAAAAGCAGCATAATGAGCTTGCCAGCATCGTCGAGCAGATTCAGCAACAACAGCAGAACTACAACCCCAACGGTGACTTCACCGGCGACCCCAATGCCAGCGTCAGTGACAAGCTGAACAACCCCCTTGTGAACAATAACAACCCCTATGTGGAAGTGCCCCACCCCGTGACCGGCGAGCTGATCGATGTGCTGCGGGAATACTCCACCGTGTATCTGATGAATACCGATTTGGTAGGCTGGATCAAAATCGGCGGCACTAAGATCAATTACCCTGTGCTGCAGAGTCCGGATCATGTCAACTACTACCTCAAGCGGGACTTCTATAAGGAAGACAGCCGCCACGGTTCTATCTTTGCCCACGAAATGGCCAATTTCTCGAATCTTTCCGACAACATCACCCTTTACGGTCATAATATGGGCGACGGCTCTATGTTTGCAGATCTGCACAACTACAGAGACCCGGACTATTACGATTCCCACGCCTACATCACCTTTGACACCCTTACCAACCACAACACCTACAAGATCTTTGCTGTGTTTGACACTACGGATCTTTTGGATTCCGGTTTTGCTTACCACGATTTTGTGGACGGCGATGAGGAGGAATTCAACGCATTCGTCACTTCCTGCAAAGAGCTCTCCCTCTATGACACCGGGGAAACTCCCGTTTACGGCAACAAACTGTTGACTCTTTCCACCTGCGACAATGATGTGATCGACCCCCACGGCCGTTTTGTAGTAGTCGCCAGAAAGGTCTCCCAGTAAGCAAATAAAATATCAAAAGGAGCTAATACCCATGGACTACGCAAAAGAATCCCTGCGGCTGCACGGCCAATGGGGCGGAAAAATTGAAGTGGTGGCTACCGTACCCGTATCCACCAAAGAAGAACTCTCTCTGGCATACACCCCCGGTGTTGCCCAGCCCTGTCTGGAGATCCAGAAGGATGTGGAGAAGTCCTACGAGCTGACCCGTCGGCACAATCTGTGCGCCGTCATCACCGACGGCACCGCCGTTTTGGGTTTGGGTGATATCGGTCCCGAGGCCGGTATGCCGGTTATGGAGGGCAAATGCGCCCTGTTTAAGGCATTCGGCAATGTGGATGCCTTCCCTCTGTGCGTCAAGAGTAAGGATGTTGACGAATTCGTCAATGCCGTGTATCTGATGTCCGGCTCTTTCGGCGGCATCAATCTGGAGGACATCTCCGCCCCCCGCTGTTTTGAGATTGAGCGGAAACTGAAAGAAAAGTGCGACATTCCCATCTTCCACGACGATCAGCACGGCACCGCCGTCATCACCTTGGCCGGTCTTCTCAACGCACTGAAGGTAGTCGGCAAAAAGAAAGAGGATGTAAAGATCGTCACCTCCGGCGCCGGCGCTGCCGCTATTGCTATCGTAAAGCTGCTGCTGAGTGCAGGTTTCAAAAACATCATTATGACCGACCGTACCGGCGCGATTTATGCCGGTCGCGAGAATCTTAACTGGATCAAGGAAGAGATGGCGCAGGTCACCAACCTGCAAAAGCAGCAAGGAAAGCTGGCGGATGTGATTCAGGGTGCAGATGTGTTCATCGGTGTTTCCGCTCCCGGCACACTGACCACCGAGATGGTTAAGACTATGGCAAAGGATGCCATCATCTTCGCCTGTGCCAACCCCACTCCCGAGATATTCCCGGAAGATGCCAAGGCAGGCGGCGCTGCTGTCATCGCCACCGGTCGCAGCGACTTCCCCAACCAGATCAACAATGTGCTGGCATTCCCCGGCATTTTCCGCGGTACCTTCGATGTCCGCGCCCGGGATATCAACGAGGAGATGAAGATGGCTGCCGCCACCGCGCTGGCTGAGTTGATCTCCGATGAGGAGCTGAATGCTGACTACATCATCCCCGCCGCCTTTGACAAGCGGGTAGGTCCCGCCGTTGCCAAGGCCGTTGCCGAGGCAGCAAAAGCCACCGGCGTTGCTCGGCTCTGAAACACATAAGCAAATGACCGTGCCTGTAAAGGGCACGGTCATTTATTGATGCGAGGGTTATCCGTTCTTTCCAGTAGATAATCCACAGAAACATTAAAATAGTCCGCAAGCCGTATCAATTCAGCGATTCCCGGCTCCCGCTCCCCTGTTTCATATCTGCTGACGGTGTTTTGGTTTGTATTTAGATCTGTTGCCAATTTTTGTTGGGAAATTCCCCTCGCTTTGCGAATTTCTTTTAACCGCATGGAATCACCTCTTGACATTATTATCCCATATCGGTATAATAAAAATATCCCAATTTGGGATATTAAAGAAAAAGAGGTAATATATATGAAGAAACTATTGTGTATTATTTTGTGTGTGCTGATGCTTTGCTCCTTGTCTGCCTGTGTTGATACGGACACACCCAGCAAGGAAACATCAAAAAAACAAGAACCCAGCAATTCTCAAAAGCAGGAAACGAATACGCCCGAAAAGAAGGACGAAACCTTCGGCATAGGAGATACCGCTGCATTTAACGAACTGAAATTTACAGCGAACGAAATCAAGGAATCCAAAGGAGACGATTTCTTCACACCCGAAGACGGTAAAACTTTTGTGGGTATTAAATTCACTATTGAAAATGTTTCCAATGAGGAACAATCCATCAGCAGCCTTCTTCAGTTCGAAGCCTATGCAAATGATATAAAGTGCGATTACTCCGTCAGTGCCGCTTGTGTATTTGATGAAGGCACTCTGGATGGCAGCGTCGCGCCCGGAAAGAAGTTGGTTGGCTGGTACGCGTTAGAAGTCCCCAGTGATTGGTCTTCCATTGAAATAGATGTTCTGCCCTCTCTGTTTTCCAATAACACCGCAAAATTTGTGTTTGCAAAATAATTCCGCCCAAAAAACCGCTTCCTGCAGGTCAGGAAGCGGTTTTCATTTGGTTACGCATAACAGATGGTGATGTTTTCGGTCACGGTGGTTTCCGGGAAGTGTAGGGTCTTGCCGTCAAACCGGTAATCGGAAATGGTCTTGCCGTCGATCCGGACGGATCGGAGCTCCTGTGCAAAGGGCAGAGCAATGGCTTTCAGCTTAACCTGCCCACCCCGGAGCTGCAGTGCAATTTCCTTGCCGTCAATGGCGCATTCACCCCAGCCGGTACCCACAAACCAGGGACAACGGAAAGGCAGCGCCCCCTTGGGTGCAAAGGTCAACTTGCCCTTGGGAAGGTCTGCGGAAAATCCGCTGAAGATGGGCAGCAGAGAGAACGCCGCCATACTGCGGACATAGTTGCTGCCGCACTCTGTATCGTTGTATGGGTTGCGGTTTTTTCCGTTATAACGGACTCTGACCGCGTCCACAACGGCAGATGCCTCTTCCCCGTAGCCGTAATGGAGCAAAAGTCCCGCCAGTGCATACTCAAAGCCGGACATCACCTCTTCCGCGTAGGGAACAGGAACAGCAGGCAGCCGGACACGCTCCGGATAGGTGCACATCAGTGTGCCGCCCTCATCATTTAAGGCAAAAAGTCGCCATGGATTCACAAAATCCCGCATAGATGTCCGGAAATTGTTCTTGAATATATTCAAAACCGCGGTTTTCGCCTGCTCATCATCAAAGGGTTTTCGGAAGCCGCAGAGGATACTGTGCCATTGACCGCAAAGCTGGTCGATAAAGCAGCCCTCGCCAAGCTGATAGCAAACCTCTCCCCGCTCTTCATTCCAGATCAGCGGGTCGCAGCGGAACTTATCCACGGGGGTCTTGTCCTCCAGATCTACCTTCTGGATGAAATATTCTCCATTGAAAAGCTGCTCTTTGGTGTATTGGTAGCCATTTTCAAAAAGGCGGCGATACTTCTGGCAAGCCTCCCGGTCGGACAGATACTCTGCCATTTCCGCAGCACACTGCAGCGCACCCAGATAAAAGCCTTGCAGCCAACCGGAGGGTCCGAACATATCCATATCCAGAGTGTGATGCTGGCTGCCCTCCAGAATGCCGTCGGCATCCAAATCCCATTGCTGCTCATTTTCGGCAGATGTGGCAAAATCCAGGATCTTCTTCACATTCTCCCAGTGCTTTTTCAGCCAAGCATCGTCCGCCGACAGTTTCCACTCCCGGTAGGTCTTGATAATATCGCCCATCTGTCCGTCCAGGGCAGGTGCGAACTTGGTGCCGTCTCCGGTCCACATATTTACGAACCATTTGCGGTCAAAGGGCAGCGGCAAGCGGAATACCGTTTCACCGGTCTCCAAAATGCCGTAGCGGAATTCATTATCCCGGATCCCCCGTTCCAAATCGGGGAACAGGAAACAGCAAACATAGGCATAATTCCACACATGCTTACACAGACCCTCGCAGGAACCGCGATTGTGATGGGAGCCCTCAAAGCCGTACAGACTGCCGTCCTCCAGACGGGTCACCGTGGGAGATTTTAACACCGAAAGGCCGGCGCCGATGGCCTGCTTAAAGCTCTCCGGCATGGTGGCAGAATACACAGCCTCCCGGAACGCCTCGGTTTTCTCCTGCAAAACCGCCCAGTTTTTCAGACAGTACTCGGCGCTCTGCCGAGAGGTCTCAAAGAGAGTCGCATAGTAATTCTTCCAGGTCAGATTTTTGCCGTTCTCGTCCTCCAGCGGATGCCAATAGTTGCAGTTATCGGGGATGCTCCAGGTGAGGATGAAACGAACCGCCTGCTTCTGTCCGGGCTGCAGTGTAACTGCGCCGGAAACCGTACCGGTGTCACTGAATGCAGCGCCTTCATAATGCCGCGCAGGGAGGGGTTCTCCCTTTGCCCAAGAGGTCCAGAATGCACGGACATTATCCTTATACCCGTTGTTCAACCAGCCCCGGTACCAGTATTCGGTGACATAGGCATCCTCGCAATCGGTGGCGACGGTGACATTCTGACTGCGGTTTTCCTCGTCATAAAATGTCAGCTGCTTCCCTTGGGCGGCATTGATACAACGACGGAAAGGGTTGGCAACAGAGAGCGCTGCCTCGAAGGTCAGCGCCTTTTCCGTAGGATTTTCAAATTCCACCGTAAAAAAAGCCCCGGGCAGAGAGGAGTTTTTGCTGTCCAGCGGAATAATGGGGTTAAAGGCCTTCAGCACGATTTTTCCGGGGAAACGATCATTTGCAAAGGTAAGCCGGGCAACAGGAAATTCCCCGTCAAAGGTGTTGGTCTCAAAATGAGGAAAACCGTTCATGGAATGGAAATTCGCCCCGTGTCCGAACCGTTCGCCCCGACCGTTGAGAATACTCAAATCATCGGAAACCAACACCCGGGCATCCACCGTCCGGCTGCCGTCCAAACACCGCACGGCAAAATGCGACCAACCGTTTTCGGTGTTTTTATTGGGTCTGTTAAAGATCTCCCAATCCACCAGTCTGCCGTTTCCCGCAAGACCGATGCAGCCGCTGCCGATTCCACCCAACGGGAACACAATTTCCTTCAGATATTCTTTGGAATATTGCATAAGCGTGCGCTCCTTTTACTTGCAGTTTTCTTAATTTCATTCTACCAAAATCCGGCTAAAATACAAGGGGGAAATATTCCACATTTTGTTCCGGGCAAAAGAAGAAAACCGTACTTTTTCAAGCACGGTTTTTAAGGGCGGTTGTGTATTACGCTTCGATTTTTAAGTCGTACAGACGGGCGATGCCCTCGCAGGCGGTCAGACCCAAGTGGAATTTTTCGGGAATATCCTCCGTGTGGAGAATGGTTTTCTGCCCGTTGAGCCAAATGACCAATGCGTCCTTTTCTACCTGCACCCGCAGTTCGTGGACAGTATTCTCCGCTACCGGATATTCCACCCCCAGCCGCTGATGCCAGAAGCATTTTCCGTCTTCCCTGTAGTGCCGCCACACATTGATGCCGTTTTCATACAAAACGATCTCGAAGCAGGCGCCGTAACGGGTGGCGCCATCGGGACACAGCTCCGCCTCCGGCACCAAAAGGATCTCCGGGCAGCCGGTTCCTTCAAAACCGCAGTGGGCGGTGACGGTAACGCCGGCAGCGTAGGTATCCCGGGTCAAAAGGCTGATATTATCAAACCCCTCCGGATGGTCGGGATTGACCCCGGAACGGATATGATCGGATTCTTGAATGAAGGGCGGTGTTTCGGTAAAACGGAAGGTATAGGCAGTTATGATCTTCTCTTCCGACCATTGTCCCTTGGAAAAATCGATATACATAGGGTTCTCCTTAAAAAAGTGGGATGCGCAAGCATCCCACTTTCTGTTATTCTTACTTGCCGCAGAAAGCCTTGGCGACTTCCACGATGTTGTCGGCGCACAGACCGAACTGCTTCAGCAGAGCGGCTGCGGGACCGGAGTGACCGAACTCGTCATTAACACCGATGCGCTTGACAGGAGTGGGGCACTTCTCGCTGAGGACTGCGCAAACAGCCTCGCCCAGACCGCCAATAACGGAGTGCTCCTCGCAGGTGATGACCTTGCCGCACTTGCCGGCAGCGGAGATCACCAGCTCCTCATCCAGAGGCTTGATGGTTGCCATATTGATGACCATAGCATTGATGCCGGCAGCAGCCAAAGTCTCGGCAGCAGCCAGAGCCTCAGCTACCATCAGACCGTTGGCGATGATGGCAACATCGGTGCCGTCCTTCAGAACTTCACCCTTGCCGATCTCGAACTTCATACCCTCTTCGTGGATGACGGGTACAGCCGCACGACCAAAGCGCATATATACGGGACCTTCGTACAGGTAAGCAGCGCGGACCATTGCCTGTGCTTCCACATCGTCAGCAGGGCTCATAACCACCATACCGGGGATGGAACGCATCAGAGCGAAATCCTCACAGCACTGGTGGGAAGCGCCGTCCTCACCAACAGAGATACCACCGTGGGTAGCGCCGATCTTTACATTCAGATGGGGGTAGCCGATGGAGTTACGGACCTGCTCAAAAGCACGACCGGCAGCGAACATTGCAAAGCTGGATGCGAAAGGCACCAGACCTGCGGTGGACATACCGGCTGCCATACAGATCATGTTGGCCTCGGCGATGCCGCAGTCGAAATGACGCTCGGGGAATGCCTTTTGGAAAGTGCCGGTCTTGGTGGCGCCTGCCAGGTCGGCATCCAGAACTACCAGATTCTCAAATTCTGCACCCAGTGCCTTCAGAGCATTGCCATAGCTGTCACGGGTAGCGATCTTCTTAATTTCTGCCATTTTTATGCCTCCAATTCTGCCAGCTTAGCCTTCAGCTCGCTCATTGCCTGTGCGTACTCTGCATCGTTGGGAGCCTTGCCATGCCAACCGGCCTGGTTTTCCATGTAAGAAACATCCTTGCCCTTGGTGGTCTTCATGACGATAGCAAAGGGCTTGCCCTTGGTTTCTCTTGCCTTGTTGAACGCTGCTTCCAGCTCGTCGAAGTTGTGACCGTCAACAGCAGCAACCTCAAAACCAAAAGCAACCAGCTTATCCACGATGGGATAGGGGCTCATAACATCGGCAATGTTGCCGTCGATCTGCAGACCGTTGTTATCCACGATGATGCAGAAGTTATCCAGCTTGTAGTGGGCAGCAGCCATGCAAGCCTCCCAGACCTGACCCTCCTGGATCTCGCCGTCGCCCAGCAGAGCGTACACGCGATTGGTCTTGCCGGTGTGCTTGGCAGCCAGTGCCATACCGGTGGCCACGGAGATGCCCTGACCCAAACTACCGGTAGACATATCCACGCCGGGAACTGTATTCATATTGGGGTGTCCCTGCAGGTAGGAGTCAATGTGCCGGAAGGTGGGCAGATCTTCCACAGGGAAGAAACCACGGTTGGCAAGTACAGAGTACAGACCGGGGGTGGTGTGACCCTTAGACAGAACAAAGCGGTCCCGATCTTCCCACTTGGGATTCTTGGGATCGATGTTCATTTCCTTAAAGTACAGATAGGTATACACCTCTGCAGCAGACAGGCTGCCGCCGGGATGTCCTGCCTTTGCGCCGTAGGTGGATTCAATCACACCCATGCGAACCTTACAGGCAGTGATTTGCAGTTGCTTCTTTTCACTGGAAGTCATGGTATTCCTCCTTGATTTTATCTAGTCCAAACCTTGGACCAATGGGTAAATATTGACCATTGCGGACAAGCCGCAGTCATTTAACATATCATAGCATTAAAACTGAAAACTTGCAAGTATTTTTCGGAAATATTTCCCCTGTATCTTCCTGTAAGCGCCGAAAACCCCCGCAAAATGCGGGGGTTGCGGAAAAATCAAAGGTAGCGCGCCAAAATCTGACGGCTGTGCTTGTCCAATCTGGTCACATCGGGGATCTCATAGCGGTTGTCATTTACATCCCGGATCAGCGCCCGGAAGGCATTTGCCATTTTCAAACCGTGGTTGAGTATGCGGATCTCGATGTTGGCAGGACCGTGATCGGTTTCGGTAAACAGAGTGATGCCGTCGAACCGTTCGTGGCAATCGACGATCTGCAAGATCTTGGGGACCAGATAATATTCTGCCAAACAGTCCTCAATGATTCTTTGCTGTTCCGCCGGCAGGGTGTCCAAGTTTCGGATCACCGCCTGCTCCGTACCGCTTTCATCCAAAAGGGAGATGTATCTGCTCTTGTCCGAAATCGGGAACAGCCGACGGGGTTCCAAATTTTCAAACTTTGTGCCGTCTGTCAGAACCACATCTACCAGCGTAATATCCTTACGGGTAAAGGTAGCCATATCGTTATCAATATAGATCCGTTCCATTACGCAAGCCTCTCTTCCTCTTTTGTCTTTTGGATTTCATCGGACATGGTCTGGATTTGAATCAGCTTGTAGTATTTACCCTTCAGTTCCATCAGTTCCTCCGGGGTGCCCATTTCCAGAATCTTACCCTTGTCCACCACGATGATTTTGTTGGCTTTGCGCAGAGTGGACAGCCGGTGAGCGATCATCAGCGTGGTTCTGCCCCGGATGAGCTGCTCAATGGATTCCTGGATCAGATGCTCCGTTTCCGAGTCCACCGAGGCGGTGGCTGCATCGAAGAACAGGATGCTGGGATTTTTCAGCACCGCCCGGGCGATGGACAACCGCTGCCGCTCACCGCCGGAAAGACCGACACCCCGCTCACCCAGCACCGTATCGTAGCCATCCGGCAGACGGGAGATGAACGCGTGGGCATTGGCAACATCCGCCGCCTGCATCACATCCTCCACACTGACATTCTCACTGCCGAAGGCGATGTTGTGATACACCGTATCGTGGAACATCATGGGCTCCTGCTGGACATAGCCGATCTGGGACCGGTAGAAGGTCATATCGATCTTGCGGATATCGATATCGTCAATGAGGATATCGCCGTCATAATGGTCATAGTAGCGCATCAACAAATTGACCAGTGTGGTCTTGCCGGCGCCTGTGGTACCTACGATGCCCACGATATCACCCGGCTCGATGACAAAGCTCATATCCGTCAGGGTCTTTTTTGTGCGATCAAAGGAGAAGTTCACATTTTTGAACTCGATCTTGCCCACGAATTTCTCCGGATGCCAGCCACCGGAGAAATCGTTTTCCGGCTCTGCATCGATGATATCCATCAACCGCTCCACAGAGTTCAGGAAGCTCTGGTAGGAATCGTTGAAGTTGGCAAAAAAGTTCACCGGACCGTAGAACATAGAGGTGTAGGAAATAAAGGACACCAGAAGGCCGGCAGAGATAAACTCCGGTCTTTCAATGACCAAATTGCCGCCGATACCCCAGATCAGCAGCGAACCGCAGGTCATCACAAAGTTCACCACATTGGGGTACAGGGTAGTGATCCGGGAGGCCTGAATACTGGTCTGCAGCCAGGCATCATTGCTGCCGGCAAATCGCTCCACGCCCTTTTTCTCATTGGCAAAGGCCTTGACCACCCGGATGCCGGGAATGGTATCCGTCAGAATGCTGGTCACACCTGCCCAGCGCCGCCAAATACGGCGATAATAGGGGCGAATCTTCTTCCGGAAAATCCGGGAGCCGACTACCACCAAAGGAACCGGCACCAGTGACAAAAGGGTCAGCTGCCAGTTCATACCGAACATAATGATCACAATGCCGATGAGCAGGAAAAATTGCACCAGCACCTCCTGGGTCACCCGGAGCATAAAGCTCTGAATGACATTGCTGTCGCCGCTGATACGGTTGATGATAGAACCTGTGGAGGTGGTATCATAGAAGCGCATAGGCAGCTGCTGCGCCTTTTTGTAAACATCGTTTCGCAGGTCTGTGACGATCTTGTCACCGGTGACCTTCAAGTGATAGGAGCGGATAATGCCCACGCCGTACTGGATCACCCGGGTCAGCAGCAATACCACCACGCAGGTTAAAAGACCGTTTTTGGAGCCGGTGGGCAGCACATCGTCCACCAACAGTTTCGTCATATACGGGGGTACCAGCGAAACACCGGTGGTAACGGCAGAAAGCACAAGGCAGATCATCAGCATCCATTTATGGGGCAGGATGTATTTGACCAGCTTTTTGACCACCTTGTTTTTCGACTGGCAGTTCATACAGGGCGCGCCGGGACGGAGCAATGTTCTGCCGCACTTGGGACACACGCAGAATTTCTTTTCAAAGGCAACCGCCATAATTTGCAGTTGCTCCTCCATATCCGCGCCGTCAGCAACAGCGGTAATCAGAGCTGCCGCCGCCTCGAAAAGCGATGCCTCCCGGTAGGAAAAACGCAGGAAATTCAACGGTTTTCCGGCATTTTCCTCTGCATTCTCCTCCGTACTCTCTGCACCATCTGTCACAGTCAGCACCAACAGGGCATTGCCGTAATACCGCTTGACAGCCGCGCGCTTGACCCGGTCAAAGCCACAGACCGCCACACCGCCCTCGATGGCATCGTCGAAGCCGTAGATTGCCTTGTCCGTCACCGCCAGCAAAGACTTGGTGTATCGACTTTTCAGGCTCAGGTCACCTACCACCGCAAACCGCAACACTTCCTCCCCCGGGATCGTCTTCTCCAGCTTGGCAAGATCCTCTGGGGTAAGCCTTTTGTTGGCAATAAACTGCCGACCCCGGAAAGGCTCGTTAACGGTTAGACTCGGGGTGATCTCCGGCTGTAATCGCGCCGGATCCGATTCGGTTTTTTTCTGTTCTTTCTGTTTCATAATTGCATCCTCCAACCTTGTCACTGTCACTGGCAATTTCTTTCGGGCGCTGCCACCAACGGCGCAGACTCAGCTGCCGAGCCCGCAAACAGCACCTATGAAAGGATGGTGTTTTTGTTTTGTGTCACTCTATCACGGAAAAACCTTGAAAACAAGAGGTATCTTGCACAAAATTACCCTAATTTTTTTGTGCAAAAAAAGGAGTGCGCCGTGTTACGACGCACTCCTGTAGAATTATTTACCCACTTTCACAGCATTGCGAAGCTGCTGATACTTCTCAAAGAACTTGCCGCCGAGATCTCAATCGGCATTTTCAAAGGAATCGTACTCGCCCTGTAACCACAGCCCTGCCGCCGCGAAAATGGTGTTGACGGCAGGTTACTTATCTGTCAGTGTGGACACACCGTCCTTGGTGACAAACTTGAAGTCGGTAACCCCCTTCATAATATGTACCTATTCATTAGGCACACATTCTTCAGTAACTTCACCCGCACCCTGACCTTCTGCGTTGGACTGTCCGGCAACCGCAACAATATCCCTTTTGCTGTTTTTCTTGATGAGGATATAGACTGCCAGCAAACCACCGCCAGCAACCAGTATCACAGCCGTGCGCACCAGCATACCGGTAGTGAAGGCAGACAGCAGCGAAGCAATCAGCGTAGCAATCACAGGTTCACCGGCAGCAGTTTGTTCGATCACAGAACCGCCCATAAGCAGTCCCACGCAGGTCAGCGCATTCAAACCACCGCCCACAAACAGATCCACCGCCAGCCAACGGAAGCCACGGAAGCCCCACAGCCGGCACACAAAGATCAACGCACTCAGCACCACGATCACACCGATGATCGACATCTGAATCGTCTTCTTCATAGCCAGGATCTCAAAGATCGCTTTCATCTCCGGTGAATTTTCCATCAGAGAGTTTTTCAGTTCTTCCGGCTTGGGAAGTACCTGCACCAGCTCCTCTGCCTTCTCGTCCACAGCCTTGGCGATGGCGGATTTCAGCTCTTCGATCTGGCTGTCTGCCAGATCGGGCTTCAATTCCTTGGCAATAGCAACAATCTCGTCCATATTGTCATTGACGATGGACTTGATCTTTTCCGCATTGAACTGGGATGCCTTATCGCTGCCGGTCAAAACATTGGTAAGGTCATCGGTGTAGGTCTTGATAAATTCCTTTGCCGCCTTGGAAGAAAGAATCTTCTCCACAATTTCCGGGCTGGCATTTTCGCCCAAAATGCCCTTCATCACATCACCTGCAGCGTTGCTCACATCGGGGGTTGCGGTCACCTCGGACAACTTGGTTACCGAATAGTCACCGGCAGTGTCCCCTTCTGTTTCCGGAATAAGCCCTTGGGTCAGCGTATCTGTGACCACCTTGGTAATGGTGTTGGCATTGAGCAGGGAAATTGCCGAAAGCAGCATCGGCGCTGCGATCAGCATAACTACCAGCACGATGCTCAAAACCCATGCCAGGATAATGCATAAAACATTGGCTATTTTCTCAAAAGTGCTCATATTTCTACCTCCGTTCTCTCTTGGGGTCGCTGGGTTTATTATAACATGGCAAACACAAAATGCAACCCATCTTCTGACAAATTAAATCACAACCTCCGTGTCATTGCAGGGGTTGTGATTCCAAATTTCCTGTTTTCGGCAAAATTCACAATCTGCAGGGAATTTTTTTACAACCCAAACAGATTATAATATAGAAAAACATATTGTAAAACCAAAAAACGCATGCTAGAATAGTTACGATATCTGCTTGCCACTGTTTGGGAAAATGGTGGAACATCCTTGGCGGCGGCAAGATCCGGTCACATTCCTATGCGGCTGTTCGCGCAACCCCTATAAAAACAGGCAGAAAAACTGCCAAAAAATTGAAAAGGAGATCACCATTATGACCAAGAAAATCATCGGTCTGCTGCTGGCTCTGTGCCTGGTAGCCGGTATGCTGCCCATGGCAGTTCTGGCTGAAGACCCCGCCAACTGCACCACCTGCACCCCCGCTGCTGACGATGGCGATTGCACCACCGCTATCAAGTGCTCCGTCTGCGGCAAGGAGACCACCGCTGCTAAGACTGCTCACGCTTACACCAACGGCGCAGACACCTCTTGCGACAACGCAGGCTGCACCAAGACCCGTGAGCCCAAGACCACCTCGCACTGAGCTTCGGCACCAACGATGCTGGCGACAACGTTTCCTCCAGCGCTGGTTATGCTACTCTGAAGATGGAAGCCGGCGACGCCACCAAGTACTACGTCACCCAGGCTCCCACCGCCGATGCCTACAAGGAAAACTCCATCCTGAAGGCTACCACCGACACCACCAACTGGAACATGAAGGTCGAGTATCCCGCTGACGGCATCCCCACCGTTACCCTGAAGGGCGCTGTCATCGACTGCAAGTACGGTCTGATGTTCGGCGGCTGGGACGCTGCTAACCAGGGCCCCGTGAAGCTGATCGTTGAGTCCGACAGCATCATCGCTGCTGAGTACTCCTATCAGCCCGCTCTGAGTTTCCGCTTCAAGGGCGACAAGGGCGAAGCCTTCATCGAAGGCCCCGGCAAGCTGACCGTTTCCTCCAACTGGCACTGCGGCGAAGACGGCAAGTTGGGTATCGTCAGCTGTGAAAACGCCAACCTGAACATTCAGAACAAGGCGAACCTGCTGATTCTGGGCTCCGAAGAATGGGGCTGCGCTCACGGCCTCACCGTCAACAACGGCGACATGAACATCAAGAACGCAACTGTAAAGGTCGTTGGCTACGACGATTCCAAGACCACCCACTATGCAGGCCAGGACAGCGGCTACAACCTGAACGCCCATGCTATGTACTCCGGCATCGGTGTTTGGAAGAAGGCTGACGACGAGTCTGCTACCAACGGTAACCTGAACATCACCGACGGCGCCAATGTTACCGTTCTGACCTCCATCCCCAACCACAACAAGAACAACAAGACCAACGTCTTTGTTGAGAACAAGTTTATCATCAAGGACTCCACCGTTGAGATCGCTAAGATCGGCAAGAACGTTGGCGACGGTCTGCTGTTCGGCAGCCTGCCCACCCTGGAGTTCACCAACAATGCTTACACTACTTACGCTTCCAAGACTAAGGATGCTGCGTTCACTCCCGTTGATTACGACCGCGATCCGTACACCAAGGACGGCTCCGTGGTTCCCGTTGAGGGCAAGTGGACTGACGCTTACGATGCAGAAACCAAGATCAAGAACCTGACCTACTTCAAGGTCGCTCCCGGCGGCAACGGTAAGGCTTACGGCGTGGCCGGCGGCACTTCCGGTGGCTCCACTTCCGGCGGCGCTTCCAACCCCAACACCGGCGACATCAGCATCCTGATGACTGCTGGTCTGGCTCTGGCTTCCGCTGTCAGCTTCGCTGGCGTGACCGTGATCCGCAAGAAGCACTAATTCTTACTGAAACAAAAAGCAGACATCAACCGGTGTCTGCTTTTTTTATGCTTTATATATTTCATGTAGCCCCTACACAACATCACCGCTCGTAGGGGAATTCACGAATCGCCCGAAAATCTGTGCGCTGCTTTCCCATTGCGGTGCCCACTAAACAAACTTTTTAGGCATTGCTTGTTGTACCTTGCTTTCGTTTTCAAGGGACACCCTATAATCTGTTGCCGGAATAGGGCTTCGCCCAGGCGCTATGCACAAAGATTAAGTGGCAAGGCTATTCAGCCTTGCCACTTTAAATACTCATTTCTCTTTAGAATCACAATCCCGAGCAACTTGTTTTTGCATTCAAACCGGATGGCAGCGTTTGACTGTAACTGCGCAGCCAGGTAATTCAACATTTGCTTCCAGGCTCTTACCTTTTTCTCAGAACTTTCTCCAAACCATTTTATTGACAACGCCGGTATAAGACTGGATTAGCTTGACCACCTTAGTAGACACATTCTCCTCCACATAGTCGGGAACCGGAATGCCGTTATCGCCGTTTTTCACCATTTCCACAGCGGTATCCACCGCCTGCAGCAAGGATTTTTCATCAATGCCTGCCAGCACGAAACAACCCTTGTCCAATGCTTCGGGACGCTCCGTGGAGGTGCGGATGCAAACAGCAGGGAAAGGCTTGCCGATGGAGGTAAAGAAGCTGCTTTCCTCAGGCAGCGTGCCGCTGTCGGACACAACCGCAAAGGCATTCATCTGCAGGCAGTTGTAGTCATGAAAGCCCATGGGTTCCTGGCGGTTCACCCGCTTGTCCAATACAAATCCGGAAGCGTCCAGCCGATTGCGGCTACGGGGATGGCAGGAGTACAAAATGGGCATATCGTATTTCTCTGCCATTTTATTGATGGCGGTAAACAGCGAAAGGAAATTCTTTTCTGTGTCGATATTTTCCTCCCGGTGGGCAGAAAGGAGAATATACTTACCTTTCTCGAGACCCAAGCGAGCATGAATATCGGATGCTTCAATTTTGTCAAGGTTATTGTGCAGCACTTCTGCCATAGGGGAACCGGTGACATAGGTGCGCTCCTTAGGCAGACCGTTGTCTGCTAAGTAACGGCGGGCATGCTCGGAGTAGCACAGATTTACATCGGAAATAATATCCACGATCCGGCGGTTGGTCTCCTCGGGAAGACATTCATCCTTGCAGCGGTTACCGGCTTCCATATGGAAAATGGGAATGTGCAACCGCTTTGCGCCGATCACAGACAGGCAGGAGTTGGTATCGCCCAGCACCAGCACAGCATCAGGCTGTACTTCCACCATTAGCTGGTAAGACTTTGCAATAATGTTGCCCATGGTTTCGCCCAGGTCCTTGCCCACAGCCTCCATATAAACATCCGGATCTTCAATCTGCAGATCTTTAAAGAACACACCGTTGAGGTTATAGTCGTAGTTCTGCCCGGTATGCGCCAACAGGCAGTCAAAATACTTGCGGCATTTATTGATTACTGCTGCCAATCGAATGATCTCGGGGCGGGTTCCCACAATGATCAGCAATTTTAATTTCCCGTTATTTTTAAAGGAAGCCATCATTATTCCTCCACTTTTTCAAAGAATGTGTCGGGCTTTGCAGGGTCAAACTGTTCGTTTGCCCACATAACCGTCACCAAGTCCTGCGTGTCACTCAAATTGATAATGTTGTGGGTGTAACCTGGCAGCATATGGACTGCCTGGATTTTCTCACCGGAAACCTCAAAGTTTAGAACATCCTCGGTACCGATCTTGCGCTGCTGGATCAGCGCCTTGCCGGAAACCACAATAAAAAACTCCCACTTTGTATTGTGCCAGTGCTGACCCTTCGTAATGCCGGGCTTGGAGATATTCACAGAAAACTGACCGCAATTTGCCGTCTTTAGCAATTCTGTAAAGCTCCCCCGATCGTCCACATTCATTTTCAAATCGAAAATAGCGCCCTCTTGAGGAAGGTAGGATAAATAGGTGGAATACAATTTCTTTGCAAAGGAGTTGTGCGGGATCTCCGGCATACACAAAGTATTGGGTTGCTGCTTAAAGCTGTTCAGCAGCTCCACGATCTCACCCAATGTCACCTTATGGGTGATGGGTGCGGCACAGTAACGACCATTTTCAGTCAGTACAGTATCCACACCGTCAAACTCACAGTGATGTTCTTTCCCTTCCAGTGCGTCCAGCATCTCGTCCATCAGATCGTCGATGTACAAAAGCTCCAGCTGTACTGCCGGGTCATTGACCTGGATAGGAAGGTCGTTGGCGATGTTATTACAGAAGGTGGCGACGGCGCTGTTATAGTTGGGTCGACACCATTTGCCAAACAAATTGGGGAAGCGGTATACCAGCACCTTAGCGCCGGTCTGCTGACCGTAGGAGAAGAACAACTCCTCTCCTGCCAGCTTGCTCTTACCGTAATCAGACTGTCCATAGCGACCAATCAGCGTGGCCTGGATGGAGGAGGACAGCATCACCGGACAGGTATTGCCGCAGGCCTTCAGCGTATCCAGAAGGGTACTTGCAAAACCGAAATTACCCTGCATAAACTCTTCCTGGTTTTGGGGACGGTTCACACCGGCAAGATTAAATACGAAGTCCGCCTTGGCACAGTAGTCCTTTAAAAGAGCAGGGGCAGTGTCAATATCGTATTCGTAAATTTCGTCAATCGTAAGCTGACGGGTGCGGTTCTTGCCGTCCCGGATAGTCTTGAGATTTTCCGTCAAATTGCGGCCTACAAAGCCCTTGGCACCGGTAATCAGAATGTTCATATCTAGCTCCTTAGTAAGCGATTCCCTGCTTATCCAGCTCGTCGCGGATATACTGCAGGCCCAGCAGCTTTTCCTTCACCTGCTCCACATTCAGCAGCTCGGTGTTGGAAGAATTAAACTCTGTAAGGGGGTTGCGATCAACATTGCCCTCTTTGAAGAATTTATCGTAGTTCAGACCGCGCTTGTCGCAGGGAACACGGTAAAATTCGCCCATATCGATGGCATTTGCGCATTCTTCGTTGGTAAGCAATGTCTCGTACATCTTCTCGCCATGACGAATGCCGATGACCTTAATCTCATGGCCGGGAGCAAACAGTCCGGTGACTGCCTGTGCCAGCACTTCGATGGTGCAGGCGGGCGCTTTTTGAACCAAAATGTCACCGGAGGTGCCGTTTTCAAATGCAAAGAGCACCAGATCCACTGCCTCGTCTAAAGACATAATAAAGCGGGTCATAGAAGGCTCGGTAATGGTAATGGGGTTGCCTGCCTTGATCTGGTCGATCCACAGAGGGATAACAGAGCCACGGGAACACATAACATTGCCGTAGCGGGTGCAGGAAATCTTGGTTTTCTCCGGTGCTACGGTACGGGATTTTGCCACGATGACCTTCTCCATCATCGCCTTGGAGGTGCCCATGGCATTGACGGGGTATGCAGCCTTATCAGTGGACAAGCAGACGATGTTCTTGACACCGGCTTCGATGGCAGCGGTAAGTACATTTTCAGTACCCAGTACATTGGTTTTCACCGCTTCAATGGGGAAGAACTCGCAGGAAGGAACCTGCTTCAGCGCTGCGGCATGGAAAATGTAGTCCACACCGTGCATAGCGTTCTTGACAGATGCGATATCCCGTACATCGCCGATGTAGAATTTGATCTTCTCCGCCACCTCGGGCATCTTCGCCTGGAATTCATGGCGCATATCGTCCTGCTTCTTCTCATCACGGGAGAAAATGCGGATCTCGCCAATGTCTGTCTGCAAAAAGCGGTTCAGCACCGCATTGCCAAAGCTACCGGTACCACCGGTAATCATCAGTGTTTTATCCTTAAAAAGTGACATAATATATCCTCCTTTTATACCTCGATGTTAATCGCGCAGTTTATTTGCCTGTCGTAAAGTGCCTGCGCCTCATTTCTCTTTATGCGGAATTACTTGACTATCTTGAATTCTGTGCTGTGAAGCGGATGCCGCTGTTCCTCCGGGGGCAGCTACATATAATCGCCGTAGCATATCGTCAAGAGTTCGTCGTACCTTTCCGGAACCGCAAATTGACTTTACTCAAAAAGATGGGATGTGGTGCCCTCAAGCACCCGCTTAGGAAGGGTCATCACCGGATCATATCCCACCTGGCAGTATGGCGATTTATCATAATCGTACTTCATACACAGCTTGTTAAAATGCGCAGCCGCTTTCCCGGGAGTCAGCAGCTTACCCAATTTAAATACTCTGTTGATCCCAACAAAGAATTTTTCCTTGGCACTGCGGTTTAGCCCCTTATCCAGACCGTTTCGGCTGGAACGGGCGGCGCGTAATAAGCCATAGCGGAAGCGCCGTCTGTACACAGAGAGCTTCTGAATAAACTTGTTGTCAACCATACCGTCCACAGGCCAGATGCTGATGAAGGCGCAGATATAATGCTCTTGGTGCTCCTTATCCTTTCTCAGCAGCAGCTTAGAATCGTTGATCCGGAAATTGGGAGAAAAGGATTCGTACCGATTGCAATTGTAGCCAT
Organism: Faecousia sp.; assembly: GCA_045646665.1. GTDB lineage: Bacteria > Bacillota > Clostridia > Oscillospirales > Oscillospiraceae > Faecousia. The sequence goes on from JAZRLE010000008.1 coordinate 22,047, forward strand.
CCAGATAGTAATCGTCTGTAAAATGCTCTTTAAAAAGAGAAATAAACTTTTCATAATCCGGGCGGGGCATAGCAAGATCAATGTCATCATCCCACGGAATAAACCCATCATGTCTGATAGCGCCCAGCAGGGTGCCGTAAAAGAGGAAATACCGCAGATTATTCTCCTCACATTTTTCTTTGAACACCTCGAGGATCTTATATATTTCCTTTTGCATAAAACGCAGTTTTTCATCAACCATAGCTGTGCCTCCTATCGCAACGCAATTGCTGTTAATACTTTCACATCTAAAAGAGATTTCGTTTTTGTATCAAATCTTAGTTGCCCAGTACATCCTGTAGTTTCATAGTAAATGCCCCTTCATGGAAGCATCCATCATACTTACCGGACAGATAGAGCTCCCCAAAGACTTTTAGATACAGATGCACAATCACACTATTTGCGAATCTGCGTTCTTTCTCCTTTTTGACATCGTATATTGGGCCTTTCACCAGATTCACTATCCGCATCCTTAGATCCTCATATGCATTTAGCACGCTCAGCGAGAATCCAAAATGAATCTTGGCATACTTTTTTAATGCCTTGAGTTCCTCATAGGGATCCCGGACAAACAGCGATGTCAGGTCGGTTTTTCCTCCGACAGAGTGAATCCTCTGCATAACTTCCTCAGGGAAACATTTTTTGCAATATGCCTTATGGAAGGCTTTTCCCTTTGTTCTGCTTATCTGCTTTACATAGTTTGCCAAAGGGACAACCGCTGTGTCCGAGAAAGGATATCGCGGAACGATCCCAAAACTGTTCATAATCAAGGTGCTTTTTCTGCTGATATACTGCGCAAGCCAAACATACATACTTCTTTTACGGCTGAACAATGCCGGCTGCTTATCCTCCGGATGTGTCAAACTATGATAGAATCCGTCGGAAAAAATTTCATCCGAGCCTTCCCCGCAAATGATGGTACGGCCGCCGTCGCTATGGATTGCTTTGGCCAGTTCATACTGCAAAAACGCGCCTTGCTCATACATACTTCCTTCCAATCGCCAAACAATATCCGGCAAAGACTGGAATGTATCCGGCGACACTTCTGCGCTGCTAAAGCAGGTTGATGCATACTGCTTTGCTATTTCCTCTGCCGCAGAAACCTCGCTGATGCCCTTTGCGCCTCCGACGCTGTAACAGTGTATCTTTCTTGTGTCATCCTGCGCTAAATTCCACAAAATACAATTGGAATCGTAGCCTGAGGACAACGGCATTGCTACCTCTTTTTCAGAAGCAGCACTCCGGAGAACGGATCTTTTCACACACGCTCCCCACAATTCTTCACAGGCTTCAATTGTGGTTTCTCCGGAATGATCGCACGGTTGGAACCGAAGCTTATCCTCCTGCACCGCAATGCCTTGCGATGTGATATGCAGTGCTTTCTGCAATGGCAGTTTTCTTACATTTTTGATCAATGTGCTGCCACCATATACCGCATTTTGGATCTCAAACATCCGAAATGCCTTTTTGTCGAATTCCCTTGGTATATCAGATTTCTGAAGCAGGGTTCTCAGCGATGTCGACAAATAAATCTTTCCGTCTTTTTGCGTATAATACAACGGTGCCAGTCCGCACAGAAAGTCTTGGAAACAATCCACTTGGCGGGTTTTTTTATTGTATAGCAAAACAGTGTAGCGACCGTTGAGTTGATCTGCGGCATCCTTCCCAAGCCGGAGCAACGCATCGCATTTGTGTTCTATCTCATCCTCAGGCAAATTGCACATCAAAACAACTTTATATGCATCATTCTCCCGTATCAGGCAATCACCTTCTACCGCCAGCTCGCCGCTATCCAGGGAGTATATTACTGAAAACCACATTGCTCTTTTCTCCTCATTTATAAACATCACGAAGTGTGATCGCTTGCAGCATCAAGCGCACATTCCCCCGCATTTCCTTAAACATACACGGCAGAATCAAACTTGTACATACTTGTGTTATGAAAGACGCAAGCGCAGCACCCGATGCCCCCAACCGGGGAATCAAGACGAAATTCAGAATCACATTTACAACGACTGCGCCCAAATACATATACTTTAAATTCCTTTGCGCATTATTGCAGACAACCCACGCATCACGCGCTTGTCCTAAATACGAAAAGGCTGTATACCAAGTAACGATCTTTAATGGTGTGATTGCCGGGATATAGGCATCTCCATACAAAATTTTTATCGCGATATCTCCAAAAATTGTAAATGCAACAGAGACGACTATAGAGGTGTAAAATACAATCGCGTACAGCTGTCTGTTCTTTTTATCAAACGCGCGCTTGTCTGTTTTGTTAAACTGCATAATGGACGGATAAAACGAATCTATAATCGCCTGCAAGACAAAGGTCCACATCATACAAACGGAGGTTGCAACAGAGAAGTAGCCCACCTCTTCGCTACCCGTCATTTGTTTCAGCATGATTCTGTTGATGTACCCGTAGACAGCAATCATAATACCCGACAGAATAAAATGGTAGCTGGTGCTCAGCAATTGTTTCGCTTTGCGAAGGGATGCCGAAAACTTGGGGCCATTGGCTCTTTTGAAAAAGAATACGATCACAATCGCATATATGATATAGTCCACAGAATTGGCAAACGCAAACCACAGCACGCTTTTCTTTGTGGCAAGCAAAATAATCTTATATATTGCCGTAACAATATACGCAATCAGGGTTGCCATAGCGCATCGTTTTGATTGATAGCGGGATTGAAACCAGTAGTTAAGGGTGTCAAATATATGAAAGACCATTGACGAGCTGCACAGTAAAGCTACCAATATCGTTTCCGTCTCTCCCGCATCAATAATGCTGACAATCAAGAAAATGATAAAACAGCTTAATGTACTGGATATAAATTTCAACAGCACTGTTGTTCCGATTGTCTCGCCTTCCTCATCGGGGTGGTCAAAAAAGTTTTTCACTATAATAGAATTGATTCCCAAAGAGCTAACAGATGTAAAGAAAACGACATAGGCTGCACCGTAATTGATAATGCCGTAATTACTCGGTCCCAAAAAGCGCGCAGTTAATATACTGACGATCAGCGACAACAGCATTTGGATGATCTTTCCACCAATCAGCCAGGAAGCATTTTTTGCTTCTTTGCTATTTTGAAACCTCTTGACTATTCCGTTCAACCAACTATTCATGCCAAAATCTCTCCAACTCCGTTTAACTAGAATCACTTGCACCTAGTCAACTTCTTGTTTTTGGAATTATTTATCTCAGTAATTTCTTTTTCAGTTTTTTTGCTTTCCTAATCAGTGCAGCATACATACCACCTAATACATACAAAAATGCCCTGTCGGTTTTTACGCCTCTGATGTCATAGGAAACCAGAATCCGAGAATTGCTCTTCGGTTTTCTTGCACTCGTGTGCAGGTCATATACGAATATTCCCTTCCCGGGGTTTGGCAAACTGACATTTACTTCCACCGGGCGATAGCGCAATTGCAGCTCATCGAGGACCTTGTACGGGAGCTGTTGAACAGAGACCAGGACATCTACACCATCAAAGTGGCTTCTTGTTCCCATTAGGTCCAACATAATCTTCCCCTGATATTTCGACAGATACTCTGCCTGCAAATCTATTCTCTCGAAGAAAACATCGTACTTCACACCCACATCAACAGGGGCACACCTATATTCCATCGGCATACTCAGCAGAGGAACCTGGAAATCATTGTTGGATACAGACGAGTGCTGCCCCACATCGGTATGATTTGTTGTCAGGGACCTATATGGAAAAACATAGTACAAATCATGTTCCACAACATATTTGTTGTAGTATTTTAACCAAGATGCGTTATCCCACCGGCTGATATAGCAAGGAAAGGAAGCACTTGCAACAATATCCCCGTGATTGTCCGCATACCAAGACCGAAAGTTCTTCCACATTCTTGTAGTCCAGCATTGTCCCCAAGACTGTGCCATCTGCATAAAAAACACATCATAGGCATTCTCTTCCGGTTCAAAGGGTCTTCTCACGCCCTGATGAAAGCGGTGCTTGTACAGCGAAATACCCGCAATTCGCTCATCGTTATCATAAAACGCAATCATCTGCTTGCAGTAGGCATAAAAACCAGGCGATACGAGCAAATCATCTTCCAAAACTACCACTGCATCGTAATCCTCATTGGTCAGATCGCCACACTGTAAAATATGGGGGCGCAAACCCTGTCGCTCAGGGAAAACACGCACAATCTTTTCGCCGTAAGGCCATTGGATTTTTTCTCCGATCTCCGCCAATTCTGCCTGGCGGGCACCTTTGTCAAGGCTTATTACCAAATCGACAGTATCTCCTTGGTAATCCGCATTCAAAATGGATTTAAGCAGTCGCTTCATCGAATCAGGGCGATTATACCCTACTGCTACAACAGCGATTTTCATTTTATTTCCTCCACAGTATAGTACCATTTCTTATTGACCCTTTCGGCCGCCCTCTTTTTCCTGCTACTCATTTCTGTAGCACAGTCGTCCCATTGCACCGTAAATTACGCAGAAGACCGCCAAAAGCCAAGGCAGTCCCTCGAGTATGGGTTCTACCATGAATTCCAAAAATATGACGGTGATAACACACAGCAGCATAGTTCGAAGATCTTTGGAAATCTGACTGTTCCGACAAATTCGAACCAGCTTCACAACGGCATCAACCAAAATGCAAATCACCGCACCCAGTGCAAAAATTCCCGCTTCATCATAGGTGTCCAGTAATATATCATGGGCATATTCATTCAATGCCGTGCGAATGTGCAAGCCTCCAAAGGGATACTCCCACATACGCTCCAGGAACTTCAGCTTCAGGGTCATTCTCTGGTCTTCTTCCAATGCGTCATACGCATTTTTTGCGAAAAAGCGGTCATAGAAAACCGTACCTTCAAACATGGAGGCAAACCATTCTGTGTTCATAACAAAGAGCAACAGCAACCCGCCTGCCAATGTGAAGAACAAGACCTTTAGCCGTTTTCCGCCTTTCTTTTCAAAAAGAAAGCGGAAAATAACAGCCATAATGACCGCCGCAGCAAGCTGTATCACGATCGTTCTTGTCGCTAGGGTAAAGTTGTAATAAAGCACACTGGCAAGGATCAATACCGCAAAAAGCTTTACGAGCTTTGATTTCTCCGAAAACAACCAAGAAACCGTCACAGCAATCATTATGCAGGACAGTCCTGCCTGACGCGTAGCCGCCATGCTCTCCATTGTCCAAATATCAATTGTATTTCTTTGCTCTGCCACACCCCAGTTCAAGATCATATCCCCTGCAAAATGGGCAAATGCACCTAACGCCAGAACCACTATGATGCGCTCAACAGCAATTTCTCTGTTTGCAGAATGTTCGTCTGTCATATTGTATCCAATCAAAAGACACAACGGGAACACGAACGGTTTTATCATTCCGGTCAACGATCTTGCATGAGGCGAGAGGAAACACAGGCTCATCGAAAGCACCCATACCGCCAACGACATCGCCGGCAATTTCATACTTCTTCTTTGGATCACAAACAAACCCGCAGCGCAAAATGCCAGATAGCTATACTTGTTGTAAAAGTCCATAGACATCAAAAACAAGCATATCAACACCAGCTTCTCACCAAAGGAGAACACCTTGTTTTTTTTGCCTGAATAACGCAATACTCCCTTGTTCTTCACTGTAATAATCCTTTCTCATGGAGACTATTTACCAACAAGTCACTTATGATATGCTCCCGCGACCATTGCGCTGCGTAAGCACTCCCAACCGTTGGCGCTGCTATGATTTTTCTTTGCAAGATTCCACGCGTTTTCAATTATTTCTGTATAATCCCTGCCGTCAGCAATTTCCTGCATGACAGTATCCAGCCGAGTCTGCGAATCCGCCAGAATGGCGGCATTGTTCTCATCCAGATATTGATAAACGCCCAATGTCCCGGGGGCATAAAACAAAAACGGGCGTCCACTGGACATATATTCCGGAACCTTCGTGGAAACCGAGTATTTAAAGAAGCCTTCCAGCACCGCAGAGGTAACCTCTGCGTGTACAAGAAAAGATGCCGTTGCCAACACCTCTGCTACCCGGTCATGGGGCACAGGAGGCATAAACGCTACCGGCAGATCCACAAAATGCTTCTCATATAAAGCACGATTCGCTTCGCTGGTATATATCTGCAAAATTCCGCAGTTAATATGTCTTTTAATGCTTTCTGCTATGGTTTTCAATGCTTTCCAGCGATCCAGGTGCAGCCCTCCGGCATAAACAAACCGTACATTTTCGCTGGTCTGCGCCACAGGTTGAGGCCGTTCCTCAGGCATGTCAACCATATTCATCAGCACCTCACAGGGAATATCCAGCTTTTGCTCATAGTGCTTTGCCATGCTGGGGCTGATCGTGATTACATTTCTGCAGCGCTTCAAGCATTGATGGGCGCACTTTTTTAAGTATACATAATAGGGCTTCAGCAAAATATTGTTTTCCCACTGATTGTGTTCAAGCCAGTTATCCATAAAATGCATGACGATGCCGATTTTAAATTTACGGGACACCTTGCGAACCAATCGAAGCACAGATACGCCGCCGCCCAGGGTGTATATCACATCCGGCTTAAATTCTTCAATCCGATCCCATTGCTCCTTCGTCATTTTTGCAGACAGCTGTACCAATGTACATGCACAAAACTGACGGATACATTCCTTTAAGCCTGTATGCGCAGATGCCGGCGCCGCATTATTCTGCTTAATTCCCGCATTGATCTTCTTTGACGCAGAACTACCTGCCAATCGAGCTATCATTGTTTTTTTCAGCGCAACACTTTTGATCGCGTCTTCGTCAAGAGAAATATTTCCTTCTGCGTGCACGCAAAGTTCCATCACCGAGGAAGGGGGCCATTTTTCCCACAGCTTCCTCAAGGTGATTCCCGTTGCGTTGTTTTGGTAGATGCTTTGCGCATTTATAATCAACACACGAGGATAGATTATCTCATCATTCATACAAACGCTCCTAATCCCAAACAGAGATCATACTGTGCAACCAGTATTTGTGACGCCTATTTTTCATAACCGTAATACTTTCTGAGTGCACGGTCTTTTTCTTCGTATTTCAAGTGCCCCAATCCCAAGGATTCTTTTTTTGCTTTTTCAAAGTATTCTTCGGCAGTCTTGATCACTCTTGCGGGCACACCAACAGCAACAGAATTGTCCGGTATATCGTGCGTAACGATGGAACCGGCACCGATGATCACATTATTTCCGATGGTGACGCCGCCCATTATGATACTACGCGCACCAACATAAACCCGATTGCCCAGCTTGATGGGCTTCGTCAGCTCCAGGGTCGGTTCCCGATCGCGAAACAGCAGAGTTGCGCCATCGTGGGTCACAAACCGACATTCAGCGGTAATATGCACATCATCTCCCAGAGTAATAATCCACGGCTCCGTGCCCCAGGAAATATCTCCGTAAAAGTGGCAGTTTTTACCAAAATTCACCCCGAGCTTCCGTACATATTTCTCGCGGCTGATCATTTTCAAAGCCCCGTAATAGGGTAGCTTGATCAGCTTTTTCAATTTTCTTATAAATTCCATAGGCGCACCTTCAGTATCATTTAGTTATGCAGCAATTTAACTTACAGGAAAGTTTTCCCGCACAAAGGTGATGACTCTTTCTGCCTGCATCCGTGCATTTTTATTCTTCTGAATAAATTCTTGAGACGCGCGGCATTTGGATACATATGCTTGGTCATCCATAGCGAAGATCTCCCGCAGCGCACTGCTCAGCGAGGCTGTATCTGTACTCCCCAAAGGAACAATATAGTCGAAATATTCCCGTGGAATGCCCCCGAGCCGGGTGGAAACAACAAGGCTTCCGGACGCAATATATTCCAGCAGCTTGGACGGGAAGGAATAGCGGGTCAGGGACGCATTCGGGGAACGCAGATTCACCAGCACCTTGGCTCGCGTCTCCATATCCCGGACAACATCGTTTTCCACCATACCAAAATATTTGATCCGGGAATCCTCCCGGGCTTTTTCCTCTACATAGGCCTGTTCAGAACCTTTGCCGCAAATCCAAAGCTCGTCCACCTGCTCCGTTTGCATACAGCAATCCACCAGCTGCCGAATGCTGTTGTCCTGCGCCAAACCGCCTGCGTACATCACAATATTGGCTTTATCTCCGGAAGGCTCTCCAAACAGCTCCGGAGCAACACCCTCAACCACAACTGTCGGCTTATTCTTACAGGGCAGTTTTTCTGCCATTGCCTCCGCCAACAGAACATATCCGTCAAACATCTTCTCAAAGGCATTCAGCACCACATGCTTGATCCATGCCCGCAAGTCTTCTGTTCTGCGCATCATAGGCACTTCCGCACAGATCGACGTGATCTTAAGCTTATACTTTCTCTTGATGCACCACAAAGCGAAAGCAAATACAGGATTCACATCATACATGATCACCCGCATATTTTGCAGTTTTTCCTGCCCCAAGCCTTTCACAAATCGAAGAAAATGCTTAAATGCCTGCATGAGGCTGGAGGAATCTCTTTTATTGATGGGAATATGGTATATTCTATTGTCGTTTAATTCCGAATACTCGGGAATCTCCAAAACGCCGTCCGTGGGTACATAGGTCACAAAATCTATGGTATCCTCGGGCTTCAGCGCTGCCGGCAGGCCGGTGAGCAGATTGTACTCAAATTTCTGCCGCGCAACCGACATATTATTGATGCCTTTGTTTTGTATAGCGTAAAATGTATCGTCGTCTACATAGTAGCCTACATATAAATAGTGCATATCCTCACTCCGTCATCAATGGGTCCTGTCGTACTTATCTGCCTTGTAAATATAGATCACCGTAGTGGACAGCAGTGCAAAGCCGTTGAACAGCAGATAGAAAATCGTCATCAAGTCATAAGCCTTAAAAATCGCACAGATAATGGTCAGGGGCATAAACATACCGGAGATACCAAATTCCTTACTTACCCGCTTACGGATATAGTACAAAGATCCGCGATCATCCACCGTATGCGTCTCCTGAACGGATTTATCCGCATGGATGGCAAAATGTCCATAATCCTTGTAGATCAATCTGGCCAACACATTGACGATGGAAGAAACAGCGCCAATGACCACGATCCAATGGTTCTGGGCAGGAAACAATACGCCACCATAGTTATAGGCACATACACCGATAGCAAGATACACCAAGCCTTCAATATAGTAGCCACCGATATCATCCACAAACTCACCGAACACCGTCTTTTGCTTCTTGCACCGGGCAATGTTGCCATCCACGCAGTCCAGCAGCAGCCAGAAATTTGTCAGAACGATCGCGGCAACCAGCGCAGCAGTTCCCGGCAAACAGTAGCAGATACAGCCTGCAATTACAGTCAGAATGGACAGTACAGAAACAGCATTGGCAGAAAAACCCAGGTTGATAAACAGATAGGTAAAGGGAAATGACAACTTCCGGATCAGCAGCTTTACCCACCAAGAACTGTTGGCATTCTTCTTCTTCGGTAAAGACTCAAGAATATACTTGTATGAATACTTCATATTTATCACTCGATTCTTAAAAATTTTATTTTTTGACAATCTCACGCAGGATCGTAGAGGAAATGCCATCAGTATGGGGCAAATACTCCACCTTCACGCCGATTTTCGCCAGTTCTTCCTCTATCCGGTTCCATTTGTCCGTTCCCTTCCAGTCATCGCCAACAAACATAACATCTATGTTGTTTTCCTTGGCAGCCTGAATTTTCCCCTCCAGCGCTGCAGAGGTCTGAGGCACGGTTTTATCCACATACCGGATCGCATCCACAATTGCTCTGCGGTTTTCAAATGGGATGATCGGCGTCTTGTTCTTGTAGGTCTGCACCAATTCGTCCGTGGAAACAGCAACGACCAGATAATCACAACGGGCTTTCGCATTCCGGATCACATTCAGATGCCCAATATGAAACATATCGTAAACACCTGCAGTATAGCCTACCACCATCACTACTCACCTCGTCTTATATCAATCTTTTGTATTTTTTCAGGCAATTGGAACATATCGCCTGAAATAAAATCAAATTCATCCGGATTGTATTTCATATAGCCGCTGTCATTGTAGAAGGTCAACTCTCCGAAGATGATCTTTCCCTGCACATTGTAAAGATCTACCCGGACATGGGGAAATTCGGAAGAAAGGGTGCGTGCAATCTCCATCATCTCATCCCAGTTCTCCGGTTTTTCTTCCTCCCAAGTCAGTGCAACTTCTCCCACACGGTTATAGGGCAACCGCGCAAAATCTGTGGAGTAAATGCCGTAGCCCGCATCATAGTAACCGTCTTTTACATCTGCTATAATGTATACAAACCGGGGTTCGCCGTTAAAGCAAAAAATCTTATAAGACAGCAATCCGTTTTTACAGTTGCTGGAATCAATGTATTTCTCCACAACCAGCTTGGAATCAACACCGTTGTATGCCCATTCTCTGCCTGCATTTCTTCTTCTCAGTGCATTTTCCCCCAGCTTGTTGATGCCCTTTTCCACCCAGGGACGAATCTTAGCTTTGATCTGCACAACGTCGATAGCCTGCTTATCTGTACAGACGTAGACCTTTTCCGCAGAGGAGCCTTTCGTTTCCTTGATTACAAACTGATTGGGCAGGCTGTCAAAATCGATCTGATCCACATCGTCATATACCCCAAGCTGCTCGTTGAGGATATGAGACAGTCCCTTGCTTTCCACATACTGACGCACATCGTTTTTTCCGGCGCACTGGGTCATCAGCGGTGTTCGGTAATACAGCTTGTACCATTGCAGTTTCTCTGTTAATCTCTTAGGATTCTTCAGATCCAGCTTTCTTCCGAATTTGATCCAATACTGCAACTTCAGCGTAAGCTTATCCGGAATGAAATTCAGCATACTCAACAAAGCAACTCTGGTTTCTCTGCTTTTAATGATCTTTTTATAATCCATCCTCTGTCCCTCTCCTCATTGTAAAATCTCTTTGATCTTCGCCTTATACGCTTCCACAACGATAGAGCGGGAGAAGTTTTGTTCTACGTGTGCACGGCCAGCCTCACCCATCTGCCTGCGCATTTCATTGGGCATTGCCAGGAACGCCTCGATCTTCTCCACCAGAGCGTCCACATTGCCGCCGTGGTAGATATAGCCGGACTGTCCGTCCACCACCGTTTCCCGGCAGCCGGGATTGTCCGTGGTGATCAGGAATCTGCCGCTTGCCGCGTTCTCCAGCAACACATTGCTCATACCCTCGCCATAGGTAGAGGGATGGATGATGGCATGGGCCCGGGCAATAAAGGGTTTCACGTCCTTCTGACTGCCCCGATAGTGGACAATGTTCTGCTCGCCCAGCAGCCGCAGATCTTCCTCATAATGGATTTCCGTCGGCTCAATAAAGCCGATCATATTGAACTCGGTATTGGGGTATTTCTCCTTGATCCGCTTGGCAGCAGCAATGTAATCATCCACACCCTTATCGTGCAGCACACGGCCGATGTAGTTAAACACTACGGTTTCACCCTCAATGCCGTTACCGCCGTTAGGATAGGACTGGAGAGGGAAACGGGTCAAGTCCACACCGGAGCCGGGGATCAGCCGATGGTCGCCCTTGACCATCCCCTGTTCTACGGCCAGCTTCTGGTTGGTAGCATTTTGGAACATAATGCAGCTGGCACCCCGATAGGCAAACTTAAACAGCCACATAATAAACGCACGCATCAAGCCCTTTTTGTTCAACACGCTGCCAAAGCCTGTAACATTATTGATGTAAGGGATTTTTAGCTGCCGTGCAGCGATGCTGGCGTACACATTGGGCTTGGCCGTGTATGTGAGTATCACATCGGGTCTATATTTGGCAAAAAGCTTCTTATAGTGACGGTAAAGCTTGAAGTCGGCCACAATATTGGTGCCCCTGCGGTCGATCACCGGGTCATCGTAGATATACTCGATATGCTGCATCAGCTCAAATTTTTCGCCGTATGGGCAAGAAATCAACATATCGTAACCCTCAGAAATCAATCCTTCGATCAATTCCTTGCGGAAGCAGTATACATCGTCGTCGTTGTTTGTCAGAAGCGCAATCAGCGGCCTGCGGTTGGTTTCCACAAACATCCCTCCTTCTTAATTGGAAAAAATTGGTTCTTCCTCAGTGGCATCGTCTTTTCCGAACACGGCAAAGACCGTCATAAACATCATCTTGATATCGCAAAAAATCGCCACAGATTTATCCCAAAAACAAAACTTCCCGTGTTTACGACATAATTCGCATTATTATAATAATCGCAGTATAATTAACAATGATATTCCTTTTAAATTATACTCTATACACCTGTAAAAATCAAGTGCCATACATTATATAAAAGGAAAATACACAATTTCGCTATCTGTATCCGTTTCCTTCACGATTGCATCAATTCAAAAAATCCTGATAATCCGTGGACAGGTCGCGTTGGTGTTGCGGTAATTACGGATGATAACATCCGCCACACCTTTTGCTGTCTGAGATGTTATAAACATCTCAAAAACTTCTGACACTTCCTTTGGCCTTGTTATTTTTTCCACAAAAAAGGTTCGCCTCCGTGGAGCCGTCGGCGGCAACGCTCGTTCGCGTTGCTTTTGATCTTTCAAATCCGGCTACTGCTAAAAAAATGACCGATACCAAACGGTATCGGTCATTTTTTGGAGCTGCTAGCCAGATTTGAACTGGCGACCTCATCCTTACCAAGGATGCGCTCTACCGACTGAGCTATAGCAGCATTTTTACACAGCTTCGCTATTATAACCCAACGATAGAGAAATGTCAACCCTTTTTCACAAATTTTTGTTCCGGAATTTCACTGCACAAAGCACTGCCTAAAATCAGCACCGCACCTGTGATTTCCTGCCACCCAAAAGGCTCTCGCAGCAGGAGTGCCGACAGCAGGATCGCCAACACCGGATCCAAATAACTGAAGATCGCCGCTGTCTGAGCAGGCAACTGCCCCAAAGCACCAAAGTACAGCCAATAGGCAAATCCGGTGTGGACAACGCCTACCACTGCCAACAGGATCCAACTTGTAGCGGTCATAGCTGTCATATCAAAGCCACGGCTTATAAAACAGTAAGGTAGGATCACCGCCGCTGCCGCACCCAGCTGCATCACCGTCTTATCATAGGCCGGGATGCTGCCCAGCTTCTTGTTCATAAACATCACAGATGCATACAGCACCGCTGCACCCACACCGCAGGCAATGCCCTTAAGACCGCTCATTCCGCCTTTCAGCACACCGGACACAAACACCATACCCAACAGTGCCGCACCGGACAGCAGCAGCTTTTTTGCCGTGAGCCGTTCGCCCAAAAGGGGCGATGTCAACACCAAAAAGGTAGGGGCAAGATAGTAACAGATGGTGGCTGCGGCAACGGTTGTGTAACGATAGGACTCAAAAAGCAATATCCAATTCAAACCGATGGCCGCACCGGACACCAGCAGAACCGGCAGATTCCGGCGTATGCTTTGCCCGTCCGGTTTTTTTCCGGTAATGGTCATCACCAGCAGCAAAAACAGCACACCCATTATGCCCCGGAAACAGGCAACGGTCGCTGACGGCAGCGGAATAAATCGCACAAAAATGCCCACTGTTCCGTAAATTGCCATTGCGGAAAGGAATCCGCATTTCGCTTTGTTCATTGTTCTGTCCCCCATTCCGGAAGTGCTTCATATCGCCACTGCTGCCCCTTGTAGGGGAAAGAAATGCAGCAGGAGAATAACATCGGTTCCGTTGCGGCATCCCGGCTGCCGTACTTGTGGTCGCCCACCAGCGGATAGCCGCGGCTGGCGAACTGGACGCGGATCTGATGGCTTCTGCCGGTGTACAGCCGCACCCGTACAAGGCTTTGCTCACCGGTACGCAGGCATCGATAGGCAAGCCGCGCCGCCTTCACGCCGGCGCGCTGGCGCTTTACAACAAACACCTTGTTCCGACCGCTGTCCTTAAACAGCAGATCCTCCCAGTCCCCCTCAGCCGGCGGTACGCCGTGTACCAGCGCCACATATTCCTTCACCATCTGCCCCTGGGCAATGGTTTTAGACAGGTCGGCTGCCGCCTGGCGGTTTCGGGCATAGATCATCACACCGCCCACATTTTTATCCAGCCGGTGCAGCGGGAACACTTCCCCACCCAGCATTTCCCGGAGCGCATCCGGCATCTGCTGTTCCGAATCCAAACCCACCGGTTTGATGCAAACAACAAAATTTCCATTGACCTCCAGAATCTTCACGGTATCACCTCCCCCCTAGTATAACAAACTTTTCGGGAATGTCAAAATTTATTGAAAATTTGCAAGAATCCGGTATAATAGTTCTGTAACACAAAGGAGGATTCCCTATGACTACTAAGGATTTTCAAAAGAAAAGTCCCCTTATCATCTTTTTAAGCTACTTCGGTAATCACAAAAAGCTGTTTGCGCTGGATATGCTGTGCGCCTGTCTGATCGCCGGTATCGATCTGGCATTCCCGCTGGTGACCCGCAGCGCCCTGTACGATATGCTCCCCGGGCAAATGTATAAGACATTCTTTATCGTGATGGGCGCGGTGATCGTCAGTTATCTGCTGCGGTCACTGCTGAACTTCATCGTGTCCTACTGGGGGCATATATTCGGTGTACGGGTGGAAGCGGATATCCGTCGGGATCTGTTCCGGCATATGCAGACCTTGAGTTTTGACTTTTACGACCGCAACCGCACCGGCAAGCTCATGTCCCGGCTCACCTCCGACCTGTTTGAACTGGTAGAGCTTTCCCATCACGGTCCGGAGGATCTGGTGACTTCCCTGCTGACCATCGTGGGCGCGCTGATCGTGATGGGCGCTATCCAGTGGCAGCTGGCGCTGATCGTGCTGCTGATGATCCCGGTGTTTTTGGCGCTGGTGATGGTGATGCGTCGCCGGATGAGTATTGCCTCCGCCGCCTCCAAGGAGACCACCGGTCACATCAATCAGGAGATCGAATCCAGTCTGTCCGGTGTTCGTACCGCCAAGGCATTCGCCAACGAAGATGCTGAGAGCCGTCGGTTCGATGCCGCCAACGCTATATTCAAGACCGCCCGTCGGGATTTTTACAAGGCAATGGGTCTGTTCCACAGCTCCATTGAGTTCTTCCTGTGCAGCCTGAATGTGGTGGTCATCGGTGTGGGTGGCTACCATGTGATGCAAGGCACTATGGACTACCGAGATTTGGTCACTTTCTGTCTGTACATTTCCTCCTTTGTGGGACCTATGCGGAAGCTGTCGGGTTTCTCGGAGCTGTTTGCCAACGGATTCGCCGGTCTGAAGCGGTTTGTGGATGTGATGCGGATGGAGCCCACCGTGCAGGACAAGCCGAATGCCGAAAGCCTTACCAATGTGCAAGGCGCCATTTCCGTGGAGAATGTGTCCTTTGCCTATGACGGCGATCTGGCGGTGCTCCACGATGTTTCTTTGGATGTTGCACCCGGCGAGACCATCGCCATCGTCGGCCCCTCCGGCGGCGGCAAAACCACATTATGTCAACTGATCCCCCGGTTTTATGATGTGTCCGCCGGCACCATTCGCATTGACGGCAAGGATATCCGGGATGTGACACAGAAATCCATCCATCAGAGCATTGGTATCGTCCAGCAGGATGTGTTCCTGTTCGCCGACACCATTTACGAGAACATCCGCTATGGCAGACCCGATGCCACTATGGAGGAGGTCGTGGAAGCCGCGAAAAAGGCAGAAATTTACGAAGATATCCTGGCTATGCCCCATGGCTTTGAGACCTATGTGGGCGAGCGGGGAACCCTGCTGTCCGGCGGTCAGAAGCAGCGGGTTGCCATCGCCCGGATCTTCTTGAAGAATCCTCCGATCTTGATTTTGGACGAAGCCACCTCCGCACTGGACTCTGTAACAGAAGCCAAGATCCAACGCGCCTTTGATGCCCTCTCCCAAGGACGCACCACACTGATCATCGCCCACCGGCTGTCCACCATCCGGGCAGCACAGCGAATCGTATCCATTGCAGACGGTAAGATCACAGAATGCGGTTCTCATCAGCAACTGCTGGCACAGGACGGCATCTACGCTAAGCTGTACAACACGCAAAATTCACAGGCATAACAAACAGAGCCCTCAAAAAAGGGCTCTGTTTTTTTAAATTACCCCTTGCTATTTTGCAAAAGATGGTGTATATTATATTGGTAATTGATTACACCTGCCGGTGTGATGGAATTGGTAGACGTAGTGGACTCAAAATCCACCGCTGGCGACAGCGTGCCAGGTCGAGGCCGGCCACCGGCACCAAATAACGGCATATCCCTCTGGGGTGTCCCGTTATTTCTATGTCAGTCGGACTCGAACCCATCTAAATGCGGCGCGGATGAGCGCCGCCGGCGAGGGCTCGACGGAGCCGGACCTCTATTTTGCCCCACCGGGGCAAAATGCAAATCGAGTCCGGCCACCGGCACCAAATAACGGGATACCCCTTTGGGGTGTCCCGTTATTTCTATGTCAGTCGGACTCGAACTTATCTAAATGCAAGTGTCCGGTGGGCACTTGTTGACACCAGTTCGCAAACCGGTGACTACCTTTTTATGATCGGGTACCCCAACAGGACACCGGTCAAAAAAAGAGAGGCTTTTATGCCTCTCTTTTTGTGTTTAGTTAAGACAAATGCAATCCACAGCGACGAAGCTGTCCGGCGCCGCTGTCATTCACACCAGTCCCAAATCATTCAGAAATTCGTTCATTTCAGCAACCTTTGATTTTTCCACGCTGCCATTTATCGCAATTTCTTTCTTTGCCATCTGGGCAACATCCGGCTGTAACAGCATAAACCACCGTCTGATTTGCATAACCGGCATCAGCCATGGATACTTTTCCAGAACCGGATAATACCGTCTTAATCTTTTATGGGAAATAAATATTCTTGACAGAATATATCCAACTCGTCCGCCTTTTTTCTTTTGCTGAAGCGCAACACGGTTATCGGAAGAACCAAACACACCGCCACGCACAATAAAATCCTGCATTTGGAATGTGAGATCGTCCGGCTCTCCATCGTCAAACCATATCCTGCTCAACACCCGGGAGGTATCTGCAAATTTTAACAAACCGCCTTGGGCAAGCAAGGCATCCCGCACGGCTCGATCTGCATTCTCCATACGATCCAGTATCCATAAATCGATAAAAGGTCGAATACCGCATCCACCGTTTTCAAAATGCTTTGCCATATGCGCAATATGATAGAAGTAGAAAAACGGATCACACATATCGTGCCAATACCTGCTATTTTCGTGGAGGGTTGTATTTTCCCAAACGGAACGCAAAATACCGATTGCGTTATTTGCTCGCCCCTCTTCTACCAAGTCAAAATGCAGTTCTACATGTATGCCCTTCGGACTGAACAAAGAAACATCGTGGGGAGTACGCTCTTTTGCAAGATACTTCAGATTTTCAGTCAAATACGCAATCGCTGTATCCAAATCCTCACGATGAACCAGGACATCAACATCGCAGCTTGTCCGCATCCACGGTTCCGGATAGTAATCCCGAAGCACGGATCCTTTTAGCAAAACAAAGGGAATCTGCGCTTTTTCAAACGCATTGCAAAGCTTCTCACATTCCGCTCTTAATCCCTCATACCGGTAAACCGCTTTGAAAATACTTTTTTCAACATCTGCATTCTCTTTGGATATCAGCGCATTTTGCTTCAATCCCAGCGCCAAAAGGTGTACGATATCATGCTGGGCAGATAGTTTCAGAAGATCCCGGAGCAGCTCCGGCGAATATAACTTGCATTCTTCCTCTGTAAGCTTTGTGCCACGAATCGCAGAACGCAACAAAGCGAAAAATATTTGAATTGTTCTTTGATCCATTTGATATCGCTCCCTAATGTGTTACTTATACAATGCCGATATATGTAGCTTTTACCTTTTCGTAGCTTTCCAGATTTCCGATATCATACCGCTTTCCGGGCATTTCCATTGCATGCACCCTTGTCTGGGTACACAGCCAGGCGATATAGCTACCGGGGGCATCTATACCGCAACCGCTGTCGATGCCCTTCTGCACCAGCTTTGCGTCCTGCCTCGTGTAATAATAGAACGGCGGGCAACACCAGTGGGTTTCCGGAGTAGGAGATTTTTCGGTCATTCTGAGAACTTTGTCATTCTCATCCACCGTCACCACACCGCATTTGAGCAGTTTTTTGTCATCCGGTTCATAATAGCGCATAATGCAGGAAGTCTGTTTGCTCTTTGCGTACTGCATGAATTTTGTCAAGCTGAAATCCAGGACATTGTCTCCGGCAATTACCAGCATATCATCGTCCAGCCCCAGCTTTTCGACAGCAAACTGAATATCCTTGACCGCACCCAGACGGGTCTCATTTGTGCTTGTTCCATCATCCACAACTGTGATCTTCTGGGATTTTGTTTTCGCCCAATCTGCAAAATGATGGGCAAATTTATGGTTAGAGATCACGACATATTCATCCACCACACCGGCTGTGTCGATATCGTCCACCAGCCAATCCAGGATAGACTTATCGCCCACCTTCAGAAGGGGCTTCGGAAAATTCTCCGTTAACGGATAAAGTCTTGTGGCATAACCTGCCGCCAAAATCAAACACTTCATAATTTCACTCCATCTGCGCTTTCACAAATGTGTACGGAATATTTACCCTCAAGATGCGGAAACGCCTTCAAATATTCTCTTGTTACCGTTTCAACAATACTTTCCTCATAGGCAGGGTCGATAATCGCAAGGCAGCAGCCCTTAAAGCCTGCGCCGGAGAAGCGACCGCCATAGATGCCTTTTGTTTCGGCTATGATCTCATACAGCTTGATTAATTCCGGAGAACCGGTCTCCCAACTATGGATAGAACTGTATCCGCTCTGGGTAGAAAGTCTGCCATAGGTTTCAATATCGCCGTTGCGCCATGCCTCCGCGCCTTTCTCCACACGCTCAAATTCAGTGTACCAATGCTCGGCGCGTTTTCTCCAATTTTCGGGGAGGCGATCCTTGTATTGCTCATATACCCCGCGGGGCACATCCCGAAGGTTCGTTTCTTCAAATTTGCCGTATTCCATACCCGCATATGCTTTTAGCGCGTACGCAGCGCTTCTGCACTCGTCCACCCGCATATTAAAAGCCGAACCTGCCAGGCTGCGCTCCAGACCGCTGAAGAAAATCGCAAACTTAAAGGGCTTCATCCGGGGAGATTGGGGAATCAGTTCATAGCTGTCGTCCTTGGTATCCAAATACAGCAGATGATTCTTCTTACTGTACAGCTCACAGGATTGGTCCAATTTACCGCAAGCAACACCTACATATTTATTCTCCGCTTCCTTGGAGATCAAAACCAATTCCTGGGGGGACAGTTCAATTTGATTCAATGTACAAAGCGCAGACAGGAATGTAATAATGACCGCCGCCGATGAAGAAAGTCCACCGATGGGCAATTCGCCGTCTATGATAGCGCAAAGTCCCGTTTTCAGATTATATCTGGAATGCAGCGCAATGGTTGCGCCTCTTAAGGGATCTGCCCAATCGCCCTCCGGCTTATCCGGTGTGGATGCAACATGCCATTGCGCCCGTTTATCGAATTGCAGTGATTGGATTTCGATCACACCGTTCTGTTTCGGGCCGTAAGCGATATGGATACCCTTGTCAATGGCAAAACCCGTGATCTTTCCCAGCTGGTGATCGGAATGGGCGCCGATCGGACACACGCGATAAGGGGTAAAGGCTGTATATTGCGGCACTTTTTTGTAGATGCGTTCAAACGCTTCGTATGCACTCATATTTTCCCTCGTCAATCTTTGAAATACAGATGTCTTGTACCATTACTTGCTTTGGTAAAACTCATGATACCACTGCGCGAACTTACGCAAACCTTCACGCAGCGGTGTAGACGGCTTAAAGCCAAAATCTCTTTCCAGCGCAGAGGTGTCCGCATAGGTGATGGGCACATCGCCCGGCTGCATAGGAACAAGCTTTTTATGGGCTTCAAAATCGTAATCTGCCGGCAACACCTTGGCGCGTATCAGTTCCTCCTGCAGGATTGTAACAAAGTCCAACAGATTTTCAGGGCTGTTGTTGCCAATGTTATAAACCGCATAAGGCGGCAAGGGGAGCCCATCCTCACCCGTCTGCTTTTCGGGGGCATGCTGCATTACACGCTTGACACCCTCTACAATGTCATCCACATAGGTGAAATCTCGCTTGCAGTTACCGAAATTGAATATCTCAATGGTTTCGCCGTTGCGCAGCTTGTTGGTAAAACCAAAGTACGCCATATCCGGGCGTCCCGCAGGTCCGTAAACCGTGAAGAAACGCAATCCGGTGGACGGGATATTGTAGAGCTTAGAGTAGGCATGGGCTAACAGCTCGTTACTCTTTTTTGTTGCAGCGTACAAAGACACGGGATTATCCACTTTATCGTCCGTGGAGTAAGGAATCTTCTTGTTTGTACCGTAAACCGAGGAGGAGGACGCATATACCAGATGTTCCACAGGATGCTCCGTGTGCATCGTTGCCCGGCAAGCTTCCAGAATGTTGTAAAAACCGATGATATTCGCTTCAATGTACACATCCGGGTTGGTGATTGAATAGCGAACACCTGCCTGCGCGGCAAGGTTGACAACAACCGGGAAGTGATATTTGGCAAAAAGGTCATCGACCAGCGCCCGGTCTGCAATGTTTCCTTGCACAAATTCCCAAGTGCAACCAGGATGCTCTGCCGCACATTTTTTGATCTGCCCAAGCCGGTATTCCTTGATAGACACATCATAGTAGTCGTTCATATTGTCCAGACCGACGATATGTATATCCGAAACGGTACGCATAAGTTCCATAACCAGATTGGATCCGATGAAACCGGCGGCACCGGTTACAAGGATTGTTTTTTTATGCAATGTTATATTGGTAATAAGCATCCTTTATACTCCCATCGCTACAGTAATTCCCAATTTATAAGGCCATACTCATATGTATCTCCAGCCCATTTTCTTTACCCTGTTTATTTTTCTTAACAATTCCTTTGCGTTTTCTCACTCTTTCCGATTAATACTTTTTAGCACGGAAACCCAACTCGAGAATTTTTGAAACAAGCTCATCAAAGGAAATTCCTGCTGCTCTTGCAGAGTCGGGGAACAGGCTCATCTCTGTCATACCGGGCAAAGTGTTTACCTCAATCACCATGGGACCCTTCTTCTCGTCCACGATAAAATCGATGCGGGAAAGACCCACGCAATCCAGTGCCCGATAGGCACGGATACCGATTTCCTTGACACGCGCTCTGTCTTTCTCGCTGATGCGTGCAGGAATGATATGATTGCACAAACCGTTTGTATACTTTGCCTGATAATCGTAAAACTCTCTTTCGGAGGTAATCTCAATATCGGGAAGGATATGCAGCTCCTCATTGCCCAAGATGGGCAGTGTGACCTCCACACCTGTGAGAAATTCCTCTACCAAAAGCTGATTGCCGTAGCGGAACACCTCGGCAATTCCGGCAGCCATATCTTCCTCCCTTTTGACTATCACCACACCGATGCTGGAGCCCTGGCAGGGAGATTTCAGGACCATGGGCAGACCGATTTTTTCCACAAGCTCCTTTGTCACCGCGGCAACATCTTCGCATTCCTCCTGCCGCTTTACCAGGAACTTGGCAGTGGGGATATCATAAGCAGTCAAAACCTGCTTTGTGCGGATCTTATTCATACAGACAGCACTTGCGCCCACACCGGGACCTGTATACGGAATCTGCGCCAGCTCCAGCATGCCCTGAATGCAACCGTCCTCGCCACCTTCTCCGTGTAAAGCCAGATAGACTGCATCGGGGTGCTTGGAAAGCAGCTGTCCCATATTATCCCGTGTTAAGTCAAACATCTCCAGATTCCGGAAGCCTGCCTTTTTCAGTCCGTTATACACAGCGTTGCCGCTTCGCAGGGAAACCTCACGCTCCGTGGAATAGCCACCGCAGACAACAACTACATATTTATTCTTCATTCCCATTACCTCTTCAATAATTACTTGTTCATCTCCTTGCTTATATCCAATATATCGCCAAGCATTCGTCGGCTTGGATCAAAGCGAAGGGAATCAGCGCGCCGCCGGGGTAAGGGTCTGCGCCTGAATGGGTTCGATAGCCTCAGCAATAACACTTCCGCAGTTGTATGTAGAGGTGATAAGGAAACCAAACCCTTTATTATGCCACTGTCTGCTTCTGTTCTTCTGTGTCATATTCCTTGCCAAGAACGGCAAAGACTGTCATAAACATAACCTTGATATCGCCAAAAAAGCTAAACTTCTCGATGGCTTTCAGATTATAGCGCATTTTGCCTGGAAGGACTTCCTCCGTGTAGGTCTTATCCACATCTCCGGCTCCGTCCAGCAGGCGGTCTTCGTCTTTATAGAAGATACTGGCAAGACTGGTCACACCCGCAGGCAGCAGGAGTGTTGCCATCATAGCGGGGGTATAGGCTGCCACATATTTGGGAACCTCCGGTCGGGTGCCAACAAAGGTCATCGTCCCCCGGAACACATCGATCAGCTGACACAGTTCATCCAGCCGGCACTTGCGGATAAGTTTACCTACCCGGGTGATCCGGCTGTCATTGCCCACCGTCACCTGGGCACCGATCTTATCGGCATTGCTGACCATGGAGCGGAACTTGAAGATGCGGAACTGTTTTCCGTACCGGGTTACACGCACCTGCCGGTAGAACACGGGACCGGGCGAGTCCAGCTTAATGGCGATCGCCAGGATCAAAAACACCGGCAACAGGACCGTCAGCATCACAATGGACACCACGATATCAAATATCCGCTTGCAAAGCAGGCTCCCCTGCTTCTTTTTCAGAATGTCATAGTAGGGTCTGACTTCGTCAAGCTGCAATTCCGGTGGCAGTTTTTCCCATTTACAAAGCATCATTTGATGTATTCCTTTACGACTTCCACATAGTTTTCTGCTACATACGCGACCTGTTCATCCGTCAGGCAGGTGTGCAGAGGCAGGGAGATCTCATTGGCAAAGTGGGCATAGGCATTGGGGTAATCGGCAATGTCATAGCCCAGATTCTTATAGGCAGTGTGCATGGGCAGGGGCTTATAGTGCACATTGCAGGCGATGCCCCGCTCTGCCATCTTGATGATGATATCATTTCTCTGCTCGGCTGTGATGCCGGGGATGCGGGTCAGATACAGGTGACCGGAGGATTGGTAGGCATCGGTATAATGGTCCAGCACCTCAACACCCACAGGCTTCAGCGCAGCGTCAAACTTACCAATGATCTCCTTGCGTCGGGCAAGCATACCATCGTAACGCTCCAGCTGCTTCAAACCGATTGCCGCGGCAACATCGGTCATATTGCACTTGTACCAAGTGCCCACAATGTCATATTCCCAAGCGCCCAGCTTGGTCTTGGCAAGGGCATCCTTGCTCTGACCGTGCAGGCTCAGCAGCTGCAGCTGCTTATAGATGGCTTCATCGTCGATACCCTCAATGGTGCGCCAGGTCAGCGCGCCGCCCTCTGCGGTGGTCAAGTTCTTCACCGCGTGGAAAGAGAAAGAGGAGAAATCCGCCACGCAGCCGATCTGCTTATCCCCAAGGGACGCGCCAAAGGCATGGGCAGTATCTGCCATAACGGCAATTCTGCCCATCGCAGACTGGATTTCATTGGCAGGCTTAAACAGCGCCTTTTTACCTTCCGCAATGGCAAACACCCGGTCATAGTCGCAGGGAATGCCGGCAAGGTCTACCGCAATGATAGCTTTGGTCTTTTCGTTGATTGCCTGCTCCACTGCCGCGTAGTCCATTTCCAGAGAATCCTTCTGGCAGTCAATGAGTACCGGCTTTGCGCCTACATGGCACACTACGGAAGCGGATGCAGTATATGTATAGGCAGGAACGATAACCTCATCTCCCGGTCCGATACCCAACACACGCAGAGCAAGCTCCGCGCAGGCAGTCTGAGAGTTCAGGCAAACGCACTTGGCTGTACCCACTCTTTGGGCAATTCTTCTTTCCAGTTCCTTGGTGCGGGGACCGGTGGTGATCCAGCCGGAGCGAAGAGCTTCCGCTACCTCTTGAATTTCCGCCTCTGACATATCCGGAGGAGAGAAGGGAATGTTTTGTTTTTCCTTAATTTCTGCCATATCTGAAACCCCCAAATTTTTCCTATTTTTTCAGGATAATTGTTATCCTTTTACGCAAGTGCACATATTCTTTTCTATTATATGTCATTTAACCAGAAATTGCAACCGCCAAATCTCGCCAGTTCTCCTTCTCTTCCGGTTTTTTTCTGACAAAATCAGACAAAAAGTGTGTGTATCGACAAATTGCGACACACACACTTTACTTTTCTCTTACAGGGTATATTCCTCCCGTAAAATCTCGCCGCTGAGCACCTGACCGGTGACCCGTCCGTACAGGTGGCGGATTTCCTTTTCCAGCATCTTCTTTTCCTTGTCCGACTTGAGCGTCTTATGCAACGCATCCACAGGATAGGACGCAATTTGCCCATCCGGCAGAATGCAGTTTTTCAGCATGGAGAAAGTCACTTTTTCGATCTTTTTATTCTCCACATACAGGTGCAGGGCATAGCCGTAGTGGGTCAAAATTTCCGGCATCGCCAGATAAGAACGAGGGTTCATATTGAAATTACCCAGGCAGTAGGAACAGGGAACGCCACCCAGCCGGACAAACTTTTGGGGAATGTGGGAATGGGTGGCAATCACGGCATCTGCCCCCGCCTCCACAGCCTTTTCCACGATGTACTCACTAAATGCGCCGGGCTTTATGTTAAACTGACCGCCCACATGGGGGTAAAACAGCACCAGATCCGCCTTTTCCTTGGCGGTGCGGATATCCTGCTGCATCTGCGCAACAAAGGGAGTATCCACCTTGTTCTCCAACCGGTCATCGTGCCGGGAGTAGGTTGCGGTCATACCCAGCAGCTTTTTCAGCTTGCCGGGGGTATTGGCATCTTTGACAAAGGGAAGCTTTTCAAAGAGCTTATCCACCCAGTCGCCACCCCGCCACACACCGGGAAGATAGGTATCACAGCGCTGGTGACAAAGCAGATTCACCGTGCCGGCATACTCACCTTCGACAAGGCACTTACCGCCACTGCCGCCGTAGTTGGTGCCGTAGGTATAGGCAATGACAGCGATTTTTACACCGTTTTGTTCAAAATAATATGCCTCAGGACGAGTCTGACCCGGCAGGAAAGAACCGGTATGGGCAAGCCCCTTTTCATCCAGCACCCGGATGGTGCGTTCCATACCGGCATACCCCCGGTCGAAGGTGTGATTATTGGCGGTGGACACCAGCTTAATGCCTGCATCTTGCAGCGCATCTACATATGCATCCGGCGCATTGAAGCACAGATGGGTATCGCTGTAACCGGCATCCGCGCCTGCCAAGGGCGTTTCCAGATTGCCCACCACATAGTCTGACCCGCTGAGCAGTTCCTTCACCGGCGCAAAGACACCGGAAAAATCATAACTGTCACGGCGTTTTGCCGCCTTCAGCACCGGCGGTTCTGCCATAATATCGCCCAAAAATGTAATCTTCACAGTCATTTTCTCCCTTTGTTTTTTATCATAAGCGAATGCCGCCGTTAGGGCAGATATCCAGGATATGGCAGCTGCCGGCGCCCAAATTTTCCTCGACGGACATTTGGAAGCTATCCAGCATTACAAAGGGTACGAAGGCCTGCACTGTGCCGGCAAAGCCACCGCCGTGGACACGGAACGCGCCCTTTCCCTGCAGCAGAGTATCACAAAGCGCCAACGCAAAAGCCACCGGCTGCTTGTCCACTGCGCCCGCCGGGCAGATATTTTGCAGGTACATCCAGGAGCTGTGACCGGATGCGGTCACAAGACGGAAAAAGGCATCTAAATCATCGTTTTTCAAAGCCGCCACTTGGGCTTGTACCCGCTGATTCTCCCGATAGATATGCATTGCCCGCAGGATCGCCCGATCAGAGACCTTTTCCCGCAGTGCAGGCAGTGCCTTCATAAATTCCGGTTCCGGGATCTGCCGCAAATATTCCTTGCCAAAGAAACGGCACAACTCCGCCAGTTCCCGGGTGATAGCGGCATACTCATCGGTCAGATCCGCGTGGTCTGCGCCACTGTCAATGATGCACAGGGCATAGCCCGCTTTCCGAAAATCAAAATCAAGCCTCTGCACTATGGGATTTTCTGCATCGCAAAAGTCGATATACACCATACCGCCTACGGCGGATGCCGTCTGATCCATCAAACCGCAAGGCTTGCCGAAATATACATTTTCGGCATACTGCCCGATTTTGGCAATTTCCACAGGATCCAGCTTCCTGTCAAAAAACAGTTCATTGAGTACCGTTCCCACCAGCACCTCAAATGCTGCCGAGGAGCTCAGACCGGAACCGGACAACACATTAGATTTCACTGTCATATCCAATCCGCTGAGCTTGGCACCCCGCTGGACAAAGGCAGCCGCCACACCCCGTACCAGCGCGGCAGAGGTGTTTTTCTCATTTTCTCGGATATCTAAATCCTTCAGCTCCACAGAAAAAGCAGGATATCCCTCAGACCGGACGGTGATGCAATCCGACCCATTGAAAGTCACATCGGCAACAGCCTGCAAATTCACCGCTGCTGCCAGCACACAGCCGTGCTGATGGTCGGTATGGTTGCCACCGATTTCAGTTCTGCCGGGAGCGGAAAACCGGAATTTTTGTTCCATAAGCATCCTCTTTCTCACAGTGTGATCAAGCTGTCACGCAACACCCGTAGGAAAAATCCCTCAAAAGAAAACAAGGTATCACAACCACAGCTGTGGTTATGATACCTTGTTTTTTGCTGAAAATCAACTCTTTTATGCTTCAATCCTGTACCACTTATCGTCGGGCAATTCCTCATTGCGGTACTCCACATCCATAGAAATGCCGAAGCCGGGGTCATTGATATTAAAGCCATCAAAATGCGTTGCCATTGCGCCCAATTCCTGCTTGGCTTCCTCTGTATCCACAGTCAGCAGGATGGTATAGTGGAATGCCATACGCATTAAACGCACATTGTTTCGGTACAAGGGCGACTCCGCCAAAGAAAATGCCTTTTCAAACAGGGCGTACACCGTATCCTTGTCCACATTGAGGGCAAACCACTTGCCGGTTTGGTTGATGGGGATTTGGCCGTCCATGGTGTCTTCGTAGATGCGCAGGATCTCGGTGATGGGCTCTGCCCCTGCGCCAAACAGGCGGCACATTTCCCGGATATTCTTCTCTAAAGTACGCTCGCTATCGTAATGGGTACGGGCGAAGGTATAGAAATTCAGGATATTGTTCCAGACATTGAAGCTTTCCACCTGGGTGCCGCTGCCGGAGAAGGTATGCTTTTTATAATACCGGGAGATGCTCTGCATTTCGTCAGCGGCGGGCATGACCGCCTGGAGGTTATCGTAGTTGCCCATATAGTACTCATAGATCACAACCTCACTGCCGCTACCCCGAAATTCGTGCATCATAGGCATAATGTGGCTATCGATCAGGCAGCTGCCGTCAGGCTTGCCCACATGGCGCAGACCTTTTCTTGTCCAGGTGGCCACCTTGACCTCGGCATTTTCGCAAAGCTGGGTACCCTTGGGACAGCCCCATATATCCAGATAGATCACCACATCCACTTTTCGTTCTGCGTGGCGCTCTTTCAGTAACTTTGCCACCTCGTTGGCAAAATAAAGGTAGTTTTCAGTTTTGGTATACTTAGAGCAGTAACCACACTGGCACTGACGGGAAACACCATCATTGGGGCAGATGGCAATCGTATCTACAATCGGGTTTCTGTCCAGCCAGTCGTTCATATTTTTGGCCATTTCCTCAATGCAAGCCCGGTTGCGGCTGCACAGGTACCACTGACCCCAGTATTTCCGGGGCACGGAGGTCTGGCGACGACCATCTACCATCACCTTGAAGAAATCGGGGTGCTCCTTGGCATAGGCGGTGGGGAATTCCTCATTGCCCTCGAAGGGCAGGAAGAAGCCCAGCACCTGATGGTTACTGACGGTCACACGGATACCACGCTTGCCCAGTTCCTCCAGCAGACCCAGCTTTTTCATTTCCTGATAGACACTGACCCAGGTCTGGATACGGTTGAAGCGGTTTTTGGCCAGGTAGTCGATAAAGGGAATGGTGGCCTTTCGGTCCGGGCTGCCGGCAGTGCCGTACTGGACGCTGGCCATACGGTAATGGAGGTCTGCATCGGTCTTAAAGCGCACAGTATCTGCCAGGTCTTTTTCTGCGCAGGCGGGAACGATCTCCCCGGTAGGGGTATTGGGCAGGGTGATTGCGCCAAAGCAGCAGCCGAATTCCTGCTCCAAAAATTCATACACTGCGTAGAGTTGACCGGTGGTATTGCCGGCAAGTATGGCAGTATTGCCCTGGATTTTGTAGATAAAACCCTCGGTTCCGGGGACTTTTTCGGCATATTCTTCTTCCGTAATTACGGCTTTTGCCTGTTCGTTCCGCTCCGGTCCACCGATGATCACGCAAAGCTCTGCTTTGTCCGCAAAGGTAACCTCACCAAAGATCTTTTGCAGATACTTTTTGATTTCTTCACCTGCAAAAGTTTCAATTTTCGTAGGCTCTTGGGGCAGAGATACTGCCACTTGCATACCGTTATATAGCTTCATTACGCAAAACCTCTTATATAGCATTGGGTGCCCAAAAGGGCACCCAATCTTTTAATTTTCAAAGCGATACCACTTATCGTCAGGCAATTCCTCGGTGCGGTAGGGCACATCAATGGCGATACCAAAACCGGGGTCGCACACCTTATAGCTGTCAAAATGGGAAGCCATCACACCCAGCTCCTGCTGCGCAGCCGCATCGTCCTGCTGCTGAAGCAGCATGGTATACCGGAAGGCCATCCGCATCAGGCGGACATTGTTGCGATACACAGGCGCCTCTGCCTGGGTCAGTGCCTTCTCAAACAGGGCGTAGACGGTTTCTGCGTCAATGATACCGGCGAAGAATTTTGCCGTTTGATTGATGGGAACCTGTCCGTCCATCGTATTCTCATACAGACGCAGGATCTCTGCCACCGACTCTGCGCCTGCGCCGAACATACGGCACATCGCGCCGATATTCTGCTCCAAGGACAGATCGTTATCGTAAGCTGTTCTGGAGAAGGTGTAGAAATTGAAGATGTTGTTCCACTGGTTAAAGCATTCCATCTGGGTGCCGCTACCATCAATGCCATTGGCTTTATAGTACCGGGTAATGCTCTGGATCTCGTCCGCCGCAGGCATCACCGCCTGCTTGTTATCATAGTTACCCATATAGTACTCGTACAGCTGTACGGTGCTGCCGGTGGATAGGAAGTCCTGCAGGGTATTGGCAATATGACTCTCGGTCAAACAGCTGCCATCGGGCTTGCCAACTGCGCGCAGACCGCGCTTGGTCCAGGTGGAGATCTGCGGAACGGCGCTGCCACTGAGCTGCATTCCCTTGGGGCAATCCCACAGGTCAAGGTATACGATGATATTGATCTTGCGCTCCGGATTGGCTTCCTTCAGACGCAGGGAAACCTGATCAGCAAAGTACATATAGTTTTCCATCTTGGTGTACTTGGAGCACTGACCGCACTGACACTGACGGGATACACCGTCATTGGGGCACAGGTGAATGGTGTCCACCACCGGGTTTCTGTCCAGCCAAGCGTTGATGTTCTTTGCCAGTTCCTCAATACAAGCCTGGCTTCGGCTGCAAAGATACCACTGACCCCAGTGCTTTCGACCCTCAGCGGTCTGCCGTCTGCCGTCTACCAGCACACGGAAGAACTCCGGATGTTCCTTGCCATAGGCAGTGGGAAATTCCGCATTGCCCACAAAGGGCAGGAAGTAGTTCAGCACCTCATGCATACCCACTGTCAGCCGGATGCCGCGCTTGGCAAGCTCTTCCATATAGCCAAGCTTGTTCATTTCCTCATAGACACCCACCCAAGTCTGGATGCGGTTATAGCGGTTCTTCGCCAGATAATCAAAAAACGGGATCATCAATTCCCGGTCCGCTCTGCCGCCGCTGCCGTCACACTGGACCACCGCCATACGGTAAGGCAGGTCCGCAGCGGCTTTATACCGCTGGGTGTCGGGCAATTCTTTTTCCGCGCAGGTCGGTACGATCTCACCACCGGGCACTTGGGGCAGCGGGAACGCACCGAAGCAGCAGTCCATTTCCTTTTCCAAAAATTCATAAACTGCGTACAAAGTGCCGGTTTCATCACTGCCGGCAAACAGGGCGGTATTGCCCTCGATCTGATAGAAAAAGCCCTCGGGACCGGGAACTTTCTGCGTAAATTCCATCTCAGAGATCAGCTGTTTTGCCAGTTGATTTCTGCCCGGTCCGCCGATGATGAACACCGCCTCGGCGCCCTCCGGATTCTCTGTAAAGGTCACCTGTCCAAAAATCTTTTGCAGATATTTTTTCACTTCCTCACCGGCAAAGGACTCCGCCTTTCCCGGATTCTGCGGCAAACACACGGATATAGACATATTATTATGTAATTTCATAGCTTGACACCTCCTTATACTATGATATAATGACAGCATTGCAATGTAAATTGCATTTTTCTGCAAAACGCATTGCAAAAAATGCACACATAGAAACAAAGAGGTGCGCCCAATGGATACTGTATGTTATTTTGATATCTCCGGAGCGCAGATCGCCGCCGCCCATGAATGCTACAAGCAGATCGATCGGGACGGTTTCCGCCTCCATTCCCACGACAGCTGGGAGCTGATTTTCCTGAAAAACGGCAGCATTTCCTATCTGACAGAAGGACGGCTCTATGATTTGGAAAGCGGCAGCTGTATTCTGACCCGACCGGGCATCCGCCATACAATACGCTTTCGGGACAAAGCCATATATGACCGGTATGTGTTCTTACTGCATACACCCCTGCTGGACACGCTGCCGGAATTGCCGGAGGTCATCATTCCGGGCAACAACCAAATCGTGCAGGAGTTGTTTTATAAAATGGACTTCTATGCGGATTATCTGGCACCGGAGGCTTTGGAACGGGTTGTCAGCAATCTCGTTGAAGAGGCGATTCTCAATTTCCGCATCATCTCCGCCCGGCAACCGGAGGATTACACTGCTAATCCCATTATTACCGAGGCAGTTTCCTACATCACTGCCCACCTGCAGGAGCAGATCACGCTGGAATCCCTGTGTAACCATTTACACATCACAAAAAGCTATCTGCACCGGCTGTTCATGGAATATCTGCAGCTGCCCCCCGCCAAATACATCACCACAAAACGACTGAGCAAAGCGCGCATGGACATCCGCGCCGGCTGCAAACCTGCCCAAACATACAGTCTGTGGGGATTTCAAGACTACTGCACCTTCTACCGCAATTATGTGCGGTATTTCGGCTATCCCCCCTCGGAGGAACAGGACCGTCCCTCCGCCCAAAAAATCGAATGGTAAAACCGGACGATACCCACAGGTATCGTCCGGTTTTCTTTAGAATACTTCGATTTCGTACAGTTCCACTTTCTTGCCGCCAAAGGTAAAGCGCAGCTTATCCGGGGTGACCGCATCCACCAAACAGAAGGTTTTTGCAAATTCCTCGCAGGCCGTTTCGCTGATCGCAGGCGCAGCCAATGTGCCGTCTGTTTCCAGCAGCAGCTCTGCATCCTCTACACCAAAGCCGTGCAAGACCACCTTAGAAAATGTGGGGTTGACCTTTGTCAGATCAAATTCCACAAAGTTATCCGGTTTTTCCAGCACATAGCCTGCAAAATTATCCGGTGTACCGTCAAAGAGCTTGTATTTATGCATCTGCTGTGTGCCGGAAGATGCAATGCCAATCTCCCGGATACGGTCATACAGCAGGCTTCCGGTATGGGTGCGCTTGTATTCCGCCTCGTCGATCATTGCGGCAACCTCTGCGTAAGTGGGCAGGTCTGCGCCCTTGACCACATTGGTGCCGATGATGGTCTCCAACGGCTTCATTTCGAAAGTATTGCCGGTAAAGGTTCGGCTGCCGCGGAACTCATACCATGTGCCGGTCAGACCATCCACCGTGACGGTCTGGGGCGTCTGATTGAAGTTGACCAGCACAAACATCTTTTCTGCGCCGTTATCATACAGCACAGACTCGGCATCCGTGGTTCTGTGCAATGTGGTGCGCTTGCCGTGCAGGACGATATCCTCCAGGGCTTCAAAGCTGGAGAAGATATACCGGGTGCCCTCAAAGAGCGCAGGACGGTCATTCAAATCGTGGTAGGCATAGGGCCAAAGAGACTTACCGCCGTGGATCATTGCCGCCCAGGTATGGCAGATATACTCATCGAAGGTGGGATAATCCACATCCAGAGATTGCCATTTGTAGGCAAAGCAGGTGGGCAGGAAGCCGATGCACTTGTCGGGTCTGTTCAGCTTGACCACCGAGTCGATAAACTGACCCATGGTATTGATCTGCCGCTCATGGGCACGGGTGCCGTCGGCTTTGACCAGGGGGTTCAGGTAGGGGTGGGCTTCAAACCAGTCGGCAATCTCGATCAGAGAACCGGCGCTGCGGCTGGCAGACAGGACCACATGGTAGGGATCTTTTTCGCAGATGTATTCGTACAGATGCTTCAGATACACCACAGAAAGTCCGCGGCATTCCGGCTCATCGGAAATGTAATAGCAACCGAAATCACGATCTTTGTTCTTCTCGATGACTGCATCCACCTTGCGGAGCATCTCCTCGCTGGGCATCTGATCCAGGGTGGCTTCACCGCCGGCGCCCTCGCTGCCGGAAATCAACATACTCGGCTGGACGTGGACCATAATGTAATCCTCAAAGATGGGGGTGTCATACATATTGCAGGAGAAGAATTTCTTTTGCAGCGCCTCGCCGCCGCGCCAGTACATAGCGTACACATTCCGGCGCAGAACATCCTTGCCGTCCACCACCAGATTGCCGCCGGAGATCCAAGTCATAGTATGTCCGGTGGGCGTCAGACGACGGATCTTCTTTTGGATCTCATAGCCATCAATGACGGCAGTGAGAATCGCGGTACCCTCCTGGAAATTGGGGGTGGCAAAGCAGAAGGAGCCATCGGCATTGGGGGTAATGGTGGTCTTTTCAATACCGGGACCCTCCAGGGTCAGCGTTACCTGCTTTGCGGATTTGACCGTACCGGTGACCTTGCTGAAATCCTGTCCGGGATAGAAATTGTTTCTGTATTCCGGCTTGGTCAGCTGCAGCCGGATAGGCTCATATTTGGCAAGCACAGGATAGAAGCGCTTGAATTCCTTGCCGTCCTCGGTGCGGTTCAGAGAAAGCATTGTGGGGGTACGCCCCTCTTTTTCATAGAAACAGGGGACAGTAAACTCATTGCTTCCTGCCGCCAGAGATATCTGCACAGTATCGGCATGGTCAGAGGTGAAGGTAAAGGTGTCTGCCACAGCATTGTCGGTTTTTACGCGGATAATGCCCCAGTAGCCGTCAGGTGTCTGCTCCTGCAGATCAACCTCTGCAGAATGGATGCGCACTTCATCCCGGTCAGGTCGCATGGGGAAGCCATCCAACGACCGGAAGTTTTCCGGTTCCAGAAAACGGAATTGCAAGGGTGACCAGGTGCTGTACTGGGTCTCCACATACTTACCATTCTCGAAATACACCCGGTCCCGGCTGATATTGAACAGCCATTTGCTGTTCCAGCGGTTCTGAGGAGTCCAATAGAAGGCTGTTAGAGGAATTTCCAGCTCTACGGACCAGTAATCTTCGCCGATATGGACAGCGTATGCCCAATCGGGACGGTAGTAATCGGGGCTGATATTGCCACCCTCAGAATAATACTGGGTAAGAACATCGCCGTTAATGGTCACGACGAACTGATAAAATTCAAAATTATCACCGGATGGAGAGAAAAACACCTCCACGGCGTGACCGCTGTAGGAATTGAGGTAATACCGGGATGCCAGAATTTCTTCCATTCCGCCCGGCTCCAGGCACTTGATGCCCACATACACTCTGTCTTCGCAGGGAAGTACCTTAAATTCTGTCTGCACCGGGGGCTCGCCGCCACCTCTGGATACCAGCTTTTGGAAACCGGTATGGGTCGGGACCGTTTCCCAAATGGGTTCTGTCATATCACCGTCGAGAAGAATGCCGTATTTATTTTCCATCATTTACTCCTTTCCGGGACGCTGCTTTGCAGTTCCCTGCCCGATTGGTGTCTATGGTTATTATATAAAAAACGGATTGCTATGTAAATAGCAATCCGTTCCATAAAACTTCTAAAATATTCTTCAATTTAATAAATGCAGAATATAGTTCTTCACCTTTTCCAGCTTGCTTTGCTGCCAGGTGCCATCCTCGGCTTTTTCCGCAACAGGTCGCAAAAATCCATAGTCCATATGGGCACCTTCACAGTATTCCTCGGATTCACGGTAGCGGATCCAATTCTTTTCCGTACGCTCCGCATATTCCGGGTGCATACTGTGGAAGAAGACACCCTTGCTGCCGTCATTCACCGCGTCGATCACTGCACCCTCCACATTGATGCACACATGGTCTGCGCTGTGGAAGAAGTCCAGTATCCCTTGGGAAAGGAGTTGCTCATCCTCCCATTTTTTATCCATATGCCGGTCAAAGCCGATGTCGCCGGTGAACACGATAGCGGTCTTACTGTTCATTGTCCCTTCCCCTTTTTGGTTTCCGTATTTCTTCGATTATAGCATATTGGGCGTCATTTGGCAAATAATATTGTATTCATCCCTTGACTTTTTTTCCAAATGGTGCTATAGTTACCCCAATAAAATTTAGCTTACTTTGCAAGGTTAGAATTTCCCTAGGGAAGTTCTGCCCATTTGCAAGGTAGGCATTTTTTGTGCCTTCCTAAGAAAAAACCGAATATTAGGAGGGAAAACTATGAGTTACTATTCCGATCCCACCGCCGCCAAGGCTTTAGGCGGCATCAACCGTGAGTTTTCGCGGCTTGAGAAAAAAGCAAAGCGGCTTCGCAAGCTTTGGAAAGAGGGCAAGATCACTGATCGGGATCTTGAAAACGCGCAGGCGGATTTCAAAGGCATCTATCGCCATGTGCTGACCCACGTCCTGCAGGAAGACCACAGCGAAAAAAATGACCCCCGCCAGTAGGCGGGGGTCGTGTTATTATTTGGAGATAAGGGTGGGTTTATCCATTTGAAATTCCACAAATGCCAAAATACCGGAGTACAACAGGACCGGTCCCACATTGAAGAAGTGGCAGTCCACCAAACTGACCAGCAACAATGCCAAAACAGAAAGTCCGGCAAACAACTTCTCTGTGGAGAAGTTCTTGACAAACAGTTTAACTGTTTGGTAACGATGGTATCCGTAAGCTGCCAGACAGGCAATACCGCCGGTTGCCAAAAGCTGCACAAATGTATTGTGCCACCGGGGTGGAAACAGCGTTGCAAAGGTATCCGCCGTTGCCCAGGCATAGGGCCAAAAATCCACTGGGAAGAAAGAACCGCCAAACACGGGCAGCTTCAGGAACTGCTTGATGCCCTCTTGATAAGTTTCCAACCGCTCGGGGGAGCGAAGGCCGGAACTGATCGGGACACTGAACAAATGCATAAACTTATCCCGGAACAGAATAACCACCAACACCAGTAGGATCGCCACACCGATATGTGCCACTATCTGCCGCCGGGCATGTCGGCTATGGAGCAGCGAGAGGATGTAACCAGCGCCGTAGATCACCGCGCCAAAGAGAATGGATCCCCGGGAACAGGTAAACAGCAAAGTAACAAAGAACACCAGCGCAGAAAAATAGCCAAAGCTGGCAAACTTTCCCTTTCCGGTAAGGAAGAACGGCAGGGGAATGATAACGGTCAGCAGCGCGCCGATGCTGTTGTAATGACCCCAACCGGTGAAGATCACATCCCGGAAAATCATACCGTCACGGATAGCGTCATTTCTGATGTAAATATTCAGCATTTCCGCCAACAACACATAACCCACACACAGACCGGTCCAAGGCAGATAGGCCTTGGGCGCCAACTCCCAACGGACAGCGCCGCTGAGCAGATAATACAATCCGCCGATAGCAACCAGCTGCACAAAAGAAAACAGCAGGTTTCGCCAGCCATACTCCGACCACTGACCGCTGCCAAGTCCGGAAATGGTATAGGTGATCGCCAGGATCAGCATACCGGGCAGCAATGTGCGCTTCTTATTAAGGAATTTCTTTCCGCCGAAGTCCGGGTCTGTAACCAGCCGGTAAACAAGGCTTACTGCCAACAGTGTCAGAATGATCGCCAGATACACACCGCCACCGGACAGAGAGAAAATAGAATCCTCATTGGTGCCGGGGTTGTTTCCCACAGACGGAGAGATATACCCACAGGCGAAAATCGGGAAAATGGGCAGCAGGTCCCTGCCGAACAGGCAAATATAAATGCCTGTCAGGACCAATGCTGTATACACATATATCTCCAGGCAGAACACATTGGAAAGTATGGTAAGCCCACCCAAATACAGGAAATAGGCAGGAGAATATAAAAATTTATCCATCCGCTGACACAGCGGATGTGCACGGTTAATTTGCACGGACACACCTCCCCTACAGGGAAAAATGTTGATACTTTAGGGATTATAGCATATAAAACCGAAATGGTCAAGGATTATCGTTTTTTTCACTTTTTTTCAGTTTTATGCCATTAAAGCAAGAAGTATTCCGCACAAAAAGAAAAAGGGAACGGCGCAAAGCCGTTCCCCACATTGTTTATAGACTCTGAGCTTCCTGTCCGGGCGAGCCGGACTTTTCGTGCTGGGTACCAAAATAGAAGGACACCACCATAGACACGACGATCATCACATTGTCCGGCTGAATATCCCCCCGCATCGCCAGCACCGTAAATACACTGACCACCATAAAGGTCACGATGGTCTTCACCTTAAAAAGCTCTGCGATTTTCTGCATAATTTCTTTCATCGACTATCCCGCCTCTCTTTCCAGGTCTGTCAGTCTGTGATTGATGACCTTGATCTGCTCCTCCACCACCGGCATCCGCCGGGCAAAACCGTTATGCTCCCGGACCTCCCGGGTCAGCTCATCGATCTTGGTGTCGGTGACCGCTTGAGCGGTCTGAATACCGACAGCGGTCTTGCGGGCGGTGGTAAAATTGGAAATCACCACCCCCGCCAGCGACAGTGCGCCGGAGATCAGCGCTACAACGATTGCTTCACTCATCCGTGCGCCAACCCCCTACTCCATCCCCAGCAGCTTGCGCCAGGTCTTATTGCGGGCAGTGATCTCACCGTCAGCAGTGCAGCCATTGTCCTTTTGGAACGCTTTCACCGCCGCAGCAAACTGCTTGCCTGCAATGCCGTCGGCTTCGCCCACCTGGGTATATCCCCGCGCATACAGGTACTTCTGCACCGACAGCACAGCCTTATGCCGGCGGTTCCACCATCTGGACAGTGTCACGGTGTTGCGCAGGGTCTCCGGACCGGCAATGCCATCCACCGCCGAGCCGGTGGCCGCCTGTATATCCCGGATAAACTGCGTAAGGGTGTATCCCGCTTCCTTCTTTTTCAAGTCAAGGAACGCAGCAGCAGCCATGGCATAGGCAATGCCCAGCGCTTTCAGCTCTGCATCGTCATTCCAAGCCTGAATATCCTCCCAGTTGTCCACGAAGGCACCCTCGTTAATGATAGCCGGCATCACAGTATTCTTCAGCACCGCCAACTCCGGGCGCAGTTTCACACCTCTGCTGTTTTGCCCGGCAGCCTTGACATACTCTTCAAAGATTCTGCCAAGTGCCACCCGATTTTGGTTGTAAACCAGCGCTTCATAACCATCTCCACCGCCGGCATTGAAATGGTTGGACACAAACAGGTCAGCGCCCCAGCTGTTGGCATCGGCACAGATGGCAGACAAGCTGTCCATCGTGCCGGGGTTCATCCGGGTTTCGCATTGATAATTTGCCAGCAGATATTCCTCCATATACCGGCAAACTGCCACATTCAGCGCCCGTTCTGTCTCGTAGCCCACAGCGCCGGGGTCACGATCGGAATGCCCGGGGTTAATGTAAATTTTCTTCACAGTATGTTCCTCCCTTTGTTAGCCGCCTGTAAAACCTGTTATGCTGATATTGATATTGGAAACGGAAGCACCCGGATCACCTTCAAATATCAGCAACAGGGTAAATTCATCGACCTTAACAACATCTCTCAAAAACACCTTGCCGCAAGCTGTGACATTCACAACCGGATCGTCCATCAGTGCAAATGGCAAGTCATAGTACACCTCAACAGCCCCATTATCAGCAACATTACGCGTTTGCTGGTCTTTTTTGTACAATTCGATAACATTGTTTGACCAAATACGGCACAGCCATCCGTTTCTTTGTTCCGTGTGTATCACACTGAGTGCATTACTATGCAATATATTGAATCGTGTATCAATGGTCTCATTCAGGTACTGCACATTCTCCGCATTCACCGTAATCTTGGCAGGATACACACAGCCGTGCTCGTCAATAGACAGATATTTGCCTGCATCATTCGCACCGTGTACCATCTGCACAGCAGTCGATGGTGTGTAGTAGGTCAACTCCATATCTGCGCCGCTGTCATTGTAAACCGTTGTGTGCGGACTGTAGGTATGCAGTGCTGCATAGTTTTCCAGTTCTTCAGCTGTTAAAGGCACTTCGGCCGGGCATTCAACATCAACCCTCCGCACAAGCATACCCCTGAAAAAATCCACCTCATCACACACCGAGCCGTCACTTTTCAAACCGCCGGGAACAGCTACTGTGAGGGTTTGGGGTTGTTTATAAGGTTCGTATTCGGTTGCCGTGTCACCTTGCTCAATTTGGATGTTGGAGAATATGCAACTTGTGCCTTGCCCGCTTGCATAAAAATTGACCATAGCATTTAAATCATTTTCGGTTATTGTCAAACTCTTACCAAAATACCAGCCTCTGCTTGCAGGCGCATTCAGGTATATATACTTTGAGGTTCCGGTTGTTTCTGCCGACAAAGTATAGGTTTTGCCAACCTCTAACTGTGGCACTAACTCTTTTAGTGTTTTGCGCCTATGGTCAGCACCAACAGATGATGATGGCAATTGAAAAGTTGCAGTTCCATCCGCGTTATAGGTAAAATAACCGCCTGACAAAACACGTATGTCAAACAGATTCTTACCTGTTACGGTGACGCGGATACGATCACCGTCATTTGTGCTTTCTGTGCCGAACAATTTCAGACCCTTCAACGGTGTGTGGGCACAGTTGTTTGCTGCAATGATTGTACCGGTCTTGCGTTGTACAGAATCGGCTTTTTTCTCCTGCAAGGCCGCAAACGCATCCTTAGGGGCAGGATCCGTCACCTCCGGACACAACGCTGATGCCAACGCATCCGGCAGCACCGCCGCCTTGCTATAAGGTGTACCTTCTTTTATGGGTTGGTCGTCCCGCCGGAGGGTGATGGCAAAGGGTTCGCCAGACTGCAGCTTCTGCAGTTCCTCCCCGGTGACAAGACCTGTGCATCTGCCCGGCATACCGGGCACTCTGTCTGTCATAAATAATTCTCCTCTCCGGCGAAAAGCTCGCCGCTAAATTGAAAAACTTGTAAAATGTTCTGCACCCGTGTATGCGCCGCCTGCAAAGCCTGCTCGATTTGATTGGCACCCTGCCAGGTCAGCTTTTCCATGGTGTGCGGCAGTGCCATTGCCACCTCCAAAGCCGTGCAAAGGCGGTGAACATTGGAAAGATATCGCTGCATCTGCTCTGCGGTGGGCCATTGGTCTGCAGAAAACAAACCGGGAAGCCCCCAATCCGTCTTGATCTGCAGCGTACAGGAAATATCCAGTTTTTGGGCAAGGACGGTCAACTCTCTGACCGCCTGCTCCACCCGGTTTAAGTCTTCCCGACCGTAAGTACCTTTGGGCGTTCCCAGAAGTACATCCTCCCGGGTCCTGTCCGTAACAAAGTTCATTCTGCCACCTCCCTGCCCCGGATGGTAACGGCAGCGGTATGTCCGGTGCCTGTAAATTCACTTTCCATCTTGGTGATATAGCCGACACTTTTGCTGCCCCAGGGGTTGGGACTCTCCACCAGCTGTCCTGCCCGGTGTCCGGCGACCACCACATCCTGCTCCAGCACCTGCTGCAATGTATGGCAGGCATAGAGCCGTTGCAACACATCTTCGGCATTGCCGGAATGGATAAGGGTGGCCTTTTCCACTGTCACCACATTGCCCTTTTCCGCGACGGTTGCAAGGGGGTTTAACTTTGTTCTCAGAGAGGTAGTGTGCTGATATTTCTTCGCCGTCAGCACCACCTCACCGTCCGCGGTAATCCGTACCCAGTTTTCACCGGAATCCACCAATGTGCCGCCTGTCAGCGCATAGCTGTGATGGGGTTCCGAAAAGAGAAACAGTACATTTTCCCCCTGTACCGACTCTTGGTCCAAGAGTGTCTCCTGCTCATCGGTCTTGCCGTAGCTGTGGACAAGCAGCTGCACCGCGGCGGTCTGCGCCTCCCGGCTGACCTTGGCGCCGGCGAAGATACTGCTGCCATCAAAGCTGCCGCTGATCGCGGTATCCGGCAGAAACAACCGGATCGTTCCATCACCCTGCGTAGTCACCGCCGCGCCGATGGCAAAGGCGATCTGCTGCAGCGCCTCCCGTCGGGTACATACCGGCAGATAGCCGGTGACAACAGCATCGGCAAAGACCGAATCCACAGTAAAAGGAAATTCTCCCAGCACCTCCCGCAGCAACGGCTGTAGAGGCTGCCGCGCATAGATACCCCCCAGAAAATCATCCTCCAGCCGCCCAATGGCCGACTGGCACCGGAAGGTATAATTCTGCCGGGAATCCCGGTTGGCATCGGTAATGTACTGGCTGGCAATCTGCTTGCCGTCCCGGTACAGGCGGATGGACTGATCCTTTTGCGGCAGCAAGGTTCTGTTCCTTCTGTCCCACAGGTGAACGGTCATCGTGTCCACCGTCAGCCGGCAAAGGGTGGGGTCTGCCTCATTGAGCAGGCTGACCCCGGCGATCTCATCCTGCAAAAACACCACCGTCTGCCCGATCTGCAGTTGCTGCAGCTTGGCAAACCGCCCCGGTATATTGGTAGCAAGCAACCGAATATCCACCCTGTCAAAGTTTTCCATCGCAAAGGGCAGCACCCAATCGGCACCATTCGGATATGCTGTTGTTTCTGCCAGCAAATTCTCTTCCCGATACCAGGAAATATGTATTTCGCTGCACCACTGCCCCAGCGACGGCCAAAACCGGAAGGTCAGACCAGTCGCGGTATAGGGACTTGGGAAAGAAACGGAAAGGATCGGCGGCTGTGCAAACCGTCCGTCCTCACCGGACATCTGCTCGCTCCACCAGCCCAGTTCTGCAGATGTCTCCGGCAGTAGCCTGCCGGTACCGTCCAATGCCCAGCTGTCCGGCTCCAGTGTTGCCCACGGCAGATCCGGAGCGCCGGATACCATCTGCTGCGCTGTGCCAAAGGGTTGGCTGGCGGTGGATGTCACCGCCGCCGTCTCCTGTGCGCCCACCGGCGCATCCATATAGTGCACTTGCAGACTCACGGTACCACCTCCGGACCCATGGCAATGAAGTTCACCTGTATCTGTCCCCAGTGGTTTTTGTCACTATGTATCAGTTCCAGGGCCTGCTCGCCGCCGGTGACATACATCCGCTGGGTCAGTGTTCTTTGTCCGTAAGGGAATACACATTCATGACTGACCGCCGGGTGGGAGATTGCCTCCCAAAAAGCTTCCAGTGCTTCCATATCCCCGTTCCGGGGAGCAACGGTCATTGTATAATTGTAGAAGGTGCCCACCACATCCCGGTACATCTGCCCGTTCTGCGTCCGTCCGGACTTATCCGTATCCATAACAGAAAACTTCCGGGTCAGCGCCAAAATATCAATGTTGTAGGCGATGCCGTCCATCAGAAAAACGCCCATCAGAACACACCTCCTCTTGCCAAAGAACCGCCCAGGCGGCGGGTCTCTGTATCGATTGCCGGCTTCAGCACCCGGGCAAGTTGGGCAAGATCGCCGCCAAAATTTACCTGTACCACGGTCTCACTATCCCGGCTGCCCAGCACCTCGGCAAGGGCCTGCTTGATAGTATCCAAAGGTGCCTCAATATTCGTGCCGTGCTTCTGATCGCCCAAAACCGCCATAAACGGCTTGTTTGCAGGTAGCACGGCACCCCGGGCAAGATAGGGAATCTGGGGCGCATTCACCGCCTGCAGCTGGAAACCCAGCGTCTGTCCGCCCAACCCCGGCACCCAATCCGGAATATTGATCTGCAACTTGTTCACCGCCCGGGTAATGCCGTTGACAGCGGTGATCGCACCGGAAATCAAGCCGTTAAAAAAGCCGATGATGCCGTTGACCATAGCCTTAAATCCGTTTTCCAACGGATCTACGATCCGGCTTTGCAGCCAACTGCCGGCATTCCCCCAAGCGGACTTGATGGACTCCCACACCTGAATTGCCGAAACCTTGACCTTATCCCAATTTTTGACCAGCAGCACCACCGCGGCAATGACCGCCGCAATGCCCACTGCCACAAGGGTAATGGGTGACATCAGCGCATTCATCGCCACGCCAAAGCCCGTGGTCACCGCGGTTGCCAAAGCAGAAACCGTGTTCCAGATTCCGATCGCGCCGTTCACCAACCCCCACGCAGCTGCAATACTGCCCAAGATCACTGCAAATGTTTCCACGCGGGCTTGATTGTTTTGCACCCATTGACTGACACCTTCCAGTTTTTCCGTCAGCCATTGCAAGGCTTGTATGCAAATTTCTCCTGTCCACTGTGCAATGGGCTGCAGAAAATTCTCCCATAGCCAGTTTGCCACCGGCTGCAGCGCCACGATCACCCCATTGAGAACCCCCAATGCCGCTGCCAGCGTATCCAAAAACGCCGGCAAAAATGCCTCGCAGGTCCAGCTCGCCAAAGGCACCAGTAGATTGTGCCATGCCCATTCCAGACCCGCAAACAAAGTCTGCTGTATGGGAGCAACCGCCTCCTTCAGCCTGCCGAATGCCGCCACCGCCGAAGAAAAATCGATTTCCCTCAGCGGTTGCAACAAAGACAGGATCTTATCCACCACTGCCTGCAGCTGGGGTGTGAGGGTATCCCCCGTAGTTGCAGTCGCTGCACTCTCTG
This sequence comes from Faecousia sp., assembly GCA_045646665.1. Lineage (GTDB taxonomy): Bacteria > Bacillota > Clostridia > Oscillospirales > Oscillospiraceae > Faecousia. Next base: position 65,236 of record JAZRLE010000008.1, read on the forward strand.
CCGATCCACTGTCTGCAGAAAGCCTGTCGATCTCATCAAAATCCGCCAAGGAGCGTTTTACCTTATCATTGGCCTTTGCCAATGCCGTTTGATTTTTGGCAGTGGATTTTGCAGCCTTCCCCTGTCCAAACAGGGCAGTGACCACCTTATCCACCGCTTTGACCAGTCTGGTGGCTGCCCACACCGCCTCCTGCACCACCGGAACAAACACCGTGCCCAGTGGCATCACAGCATCCCGGACAGCCGCTTTCAATTTTCCAAAACCAAGCCGCAGCACCAAAAGCTCCTTGTTGAGATTTTCCGCTGCCACCTGTGCTTGTGTCGTATTGACATCAATCGTAATTGCTTGTTCACTGTTTGCCATCTACTCACCTACCTAAAAACAGGCATACCGCAATATGCCAATATATTTTGATCTCTACGATCCCCCCAGCAGTTTTTCAAGGGCCTGCCGCTGCTCCATTTCCTCCCGGCTGTAGCGCACTTTCAGGTCTACTGCGTGCTTATGGGTGCGGTAGTATTCCTGCTCGTGGGGATCCAATTTTTTGCCCTTGCGCAGCTTTTCCCGGATGCCAACCAAAGTGGACAGCTGACCCTCACCGATACTGTGAAACCAGGACAGGAAGGTCCACCAATGGACAAAGGGCAGCGCCCGGATCTCCTGTCCTGCCACCTTGTTGACCTCCGCCACAATCACTGCGCCGTCCTGCTGCCAATCCAGCAGCTTTGGAGCCGGCTGCTCCGGCTCCTGTCTGCCGCCCTTTAAGAAATCCGCCAAAAATTCCATCGCCTGCTGCATATGCGCCGGAGGGATCTGTCTGTCATAAAACAGCGCCAATGCGATTCGCCACTTCACATACTCCGGCAGATCCGGATCTTCAAAGTAGGAAAAGATTTCCAGGACATCCCGATAGTCCGTATGGATTGGATAGACCGTACCACCCAGCACCGCCTGCGTGGGTAACTGCCACGGGGTCACAGCGCCTCACCCCGGCGCGCCTTTGCCTTTTCCACTGCCGCATCGGCTTTTTCCTGTGCACAACGCTCCGCACCGGCAACCAGCACCGGCTGCAGCGCTTCCAGCAGATTGGTCACCACCCGCTGCCCGTTGTCTGCCACCGCCAGCAAATTCACACCGCTGAGAATCTTGTCAAAATCATTCTCCTGACCGAACACCCAGCTAAGCACCTGCTTCATTTCTCTGTCTGCCTTGCCCAGCAGCTGCACCACCCCGGCGCCGTCTGCTGCCTGCAACTTCCCCGCTTCTTCCACCAAGGCATTCTCCACCTGCTGCAGCTTGTCCGCTGCCTGCAAAAACCGATCATACACATTGGGGTCGCTGGGATTGAACCGCAGCAAGCCGGTACCGTTAAGCTTGTAGGTTTTGATACCGCTGTCAAATGAAATCTTCTCCATAATCCGATCCTTTCTTCTGTATGGGGGAGGGAAAATTCCCCTCCCCCGGTTTCATCAGTTTTCTGTAAAAGTCTTACCGGCTACATCAAAGGTGCCTTTGACCTTATTGCCGGTAAAGTGCAGGGTAAAGGCGATACGATAGCCTGTGGTATCACCGCCGTAGCTGGTGATCTCAATGTAAGCCTCCTCACGGATGGCAGCATACTTTCCGTCGCCGGCATCCTTCCACAGCTTTACTTCCACCACATCGGTCTTCAGATCATCCAGCAGCAGACCGTCATCGATAATGGTCTGCAGCCGTGCAAACAGGGCAGAGCCCTCCTCGGCATAGTAAGGCTCCACGCCGGCGGTCTTTTCATAACCGGAGATCAGCACGGAAGTCTCGCCCAAAATGTTTCGCTTGGTGTCCACCTGCGCTGCCAGTTCGGGGCTGAATTCCTCCAGGTCTTTACCCAGCCGCTCGTAAGCAGCATCACCGCCGTTTGTGGCAGTGTTGATAAAATGCGCCAGATATTTTCTTTCAATTTTTGCCATATTATTTCACCTCATATACTTTCATAAAATCCGCAATCAGCGTTACTGTGTAGGTTACGGTCTGCGCGCCCAAGGTCAGACCGCCTTTTTCTGCCCGTATCCGTTCCAGGGCAGGTACATCTCCGAACCGGGGCGCAAGGTCCAAGACACTTTGCTCCCGGACCCAGCCCTGAAATCCAGCAGGCGACCGGCGTCTTCTCCATCATCCCCCTGCCCTGTCATCTGCCAAAACAGGGTAAAATGATACCGGCATCCCACCATACGATTGCCCAGCACATCCTCCCGGCGGGAGGTTTCCTCGGCACCCTTAGGGAGCAGACCGGAAAAGCCCGGTCTGACCTGCGTAAAATCCACCTGCATACAATCGTCCCAGTAAGGATAGATGGAAAGCCACGCCTTCAGTTTTTCCAAATCCGCCGCCGTCTGGGCGCATACACTGTTATCCATGGGCATTATCCCACCCCCCGGTAAATATCCAGATAGATGGTGGCTTTCTCATACAGCTCCCGTACCAACGCAGACCGGTTGCCTGCATAATGAACCGTCACACTGCCTACATTGGCAGAGGTCATTTCGCTGTTGCGCCGGTGCCACAGCGTCTCCGCCATGGCGCAAAGTGCCATACTCTCGGCCTGCGCGCCGGAGGACTCCACCCGGTAGACCGCCTTGAACCGGTCAAGATATCCCTGCGCCCGGGCTGTCATACCGGAAAACGCTTTTTCCGGTATGGTGTTGCCCAGGTAGCAGTTTACATAAAACTCATAATCCACCATAGGCAGTGCCTCCGGGATTATTCAGCGGCGATGGCGATGTCCTTGAGAACAGCAGCCTTCAGGGTGTTCTTCAGCACCACACCTGCCACCAACTCCACCTCGCCGGTCTTGACAGCGCCGGGGCTGTTCAGATCGGGCAGGTAGGACTGGATGACACCGTCACCCATGGGAGAGATGCCGTGGAAGCCGTCCAGACCCAGACTGACCGCATAGATTGCGGTCTTGCCGCCCTCGGTCGCCACCACATCTTCGATGGTCTGCCCGTTGTAATACTGACCCATATCCACCATAGGCACACCGGCATAGGTCTCCACGGTGCGACCGAAATCGTCCACGGAGCGCTCATAATAACCGGCGCGGCGGGCGATGGAACGGAGCTTTACCAGCATTGCCCGGTTCATCAGCAGCATAGAGGGAGTGCCGTCCAAAGTGCTGAGGAAGCTGTCCATCTCGTCGAGGAACGCATTGTAATTCTCGTCCAGCTCGGTGGAGGTCTTCAGGCTGACCTGACAGGTCAGCTCATTGGCGGTGCCGGTCAGCAGCTTCTTCAGACCGTCGAAGGTACCGGTGACATAGCCTTCGCCCTCGGCATCACCGCTGCCGTTGATGACCAGATTGTGGAAATAGTTTGCAGTTGCCTTGATCTTCTGGTCTGCCTGGAATGCCATCTCATTGGCTGGACCGGCAGTGTTCTGGATCAGACGGTCCATCTGGAATGCGCCGCCCATAATGATGGCATTGGCGGTCTTCTTTTCCTTCTTTGCCTCGCCGGGGACATACTCACCGCCCACGGTACGCACCGCTGCGGTGGAGGGGGACTTCAGCTGAATATAGCCATAAGTCAAAGTGCTGCCGCCGGTGCCGGGAGAGATGACATTGTCAAACACCATCTGATCCAGCAGCAAAGAGCTGCGGCGGAACATATCTACGATCTGCTGATCTACCTTGTCGGCCATGCCGATTTTTGCTTCCTGTAATGTAATTGCCATAATGTTTTACTTCCTTTCAAATTTTTCAAGTAGTGCGCCTGCCAGGGTGGCAGGACTTTTTTGTGTGTCCGGTGCCATAGCGCCGGTGCCCCTTGCATAAGGAGGCGGTGTTTCCGTCTGGAAGAGATACCCGCAGTCCTTTTTCAGTGCCTGCACAGCCTCTTCCAGCGCGGTCTTTTGATCTTCGCAGGTTTTGAGAGCATCCAAGTCCAAAAGCGCAGTGATCGCCTTGGCATTGCGACCTTTGGCCGAGCGGATGGCATTTTCCAGATCGTGGCTGAAAATAAGTTCAGACATTTCCCGTCTGTGGGTGTCCACCTGTTGGTTGTACCGTTCCTCCCAAGCCTTTGCCGTCTGGGCAGCTTCCGCCACCCCCTCCAATTGAGCAAGCTGCTGCTTCAGTGCCTCATAGTCGGCATAGCGGCTCTTGAGATTCTCAATATCCCTACCGTTTTCCGCCATAATGGCATCGATGACCTCTTTCGGCAGAGGTTGATCCCCCACCTGTAAACCTTGCAAAAATTCCCGTTTCATATTGATCTCCTTTCGTTTATGCTGTTTACGGGGTTGCATCCCGAACGATCGACCTTTTTACGCCGGTCAAGGCGGTTATGATAAAAGCGACCTGATCGTCGCTTCTGTCACCTTAGTTGGGCATATATTTCTCCCGGATGGTCTTTGCGTCTGTTTCCCCAAGACCGAAACGCCATGCCAGCGCCACCTCCGGTTTGAGGATGCCCTTGGCAACCATCTCCATATAGTCCGCCCAGATCTTCTCCTGGTCATACAAATTGCCGTTGCCCCAGTCAAAACGCACCTGTCCCGGTACGGAATCGACAAAGCCGTACAGGGATGCAAGCACCCCGCACAGCGCCAGCGTGTTCTCCACCGCTGCCTGCCACATCACTTGAAATTCCATCACCGTCAACGAAAATTCAGCGGTGCTGGCAGAGATCTCTGTGGCAGTTCTGTCCTCTACATTGGCGTCCGACAGCATACCCCGCTTCAGACCCAACAGGCTCTCCACATTCCGCAGATACTCCTGTTTTCGTGCAAGGAAGGACTGCTCCCGCAGCTGGGGAGAAAAGATTGTCAGCCCCACCTGCTCCGGGTCTTCATCAAGACCCACAAACAGATGATCCTGCAAACCCATTTCCTTATCCAGCAGGTCGCTGGAGGCGATGATCCGGCTTTCGCCCCGGGAAAATTCCCCGTTCATCTGGGCTTCATTGCGATCGATGTTGCGGACGAGTCCTTCCGCTGCGGCATAGACCGCCACACCGTCGGCAGAGCCGTCGATGCAGTTGAGTATCGGCAGCTTCATCTCCACAAGACCCACGGAACCCACAGGCTTTTGGAAACAGTAGGCTTCCGCCAAATCGCTGTAAGCCGCCACATTTTTCAAAGGCACTTCCACACCCAAAAGCTGGGCATCCCGGCTGCGGTACAGGCGGTTGGTGATGGTCAGATAGCCCTGTGCATCCATCGTCCGCCGCTCCAGCAGGGTATAGTAGTAATTGCCGTCCATACTCTTTTCCGCCAGACCAATGTCTGTGGGTCTGCCGTCGGCATCCCTGCCGAAGATCAACACTTGATTCCGGGGTACCAGGGTAAAGGAAAACCCCGTCCCGGAAGGACAGGGTTTGATGTAGCAGGCACCGCCCACCAGCGCCAGCTGCAAGGCAAGCCGTTTTTTCTCATTCAGCTGAGATAACACCTGCTGGCCGAAAGGCGTGTCCGATGCTGCCTTATACTCACCGAACACGGTTTTTACCAGCTTGTTCACCACCGTATAGGGGATCCGCTGACAGGTATCGCTTTGATTGTCGGCTTTCCCGTCATAGTACATAGAAAACCACCGCTCGATTGCCTTACGCATGGTGTTTGTGGTTTTATCCCAGGCACCAAATGCCTGTTCGTAGCTGTAAATACTCATACCTGACCTCCCCGATTGCCAGCTGCCACCCGTTTGACCGCCCGCAGACCCGTATGCAAGCCTGCGATGTAGGCTTCCATCTCGTCGATCTTCTGCTGCAGCCGAAGATTTTCCGTCTGCAGTGATCGGTGCTCCCGGAGCAGCGTTTCCTTTGCCCACATAGGCAAAAAGTTATTCTGTAGCCACTTTTTCATTGAAATCTCCTCCGATTTTCTGTCGTATTTCCCTATTTCTGCGCAGGATAGTGGCGCAGAAATAGCGGATATCATCCATTGCGTGATCGTTTTCCTTGCACACCCGGTCGGCTTCGCCGTTTTCCTCCCATCGATACAGAGCAAACTCCCGTATGCTATCCCGGCAGACAGGTGTCACTTGCAGTACCCCCTGCCGCAGCAGCTCCGCCACCAGGCGGATGCCGCTCAACACCTCATTTTTCGCCTTGCGCACAGAGAATACCCCATGGGCGCGGATAGTCGCGATAAAAGATGCCGCCGAGGGGTCGACCACCACCGTTTCCACCGGCAAGCCCTCTGCCAGCTTTACCAGTTCCCTGTGATATTCCTCGTCGGTGTACATTCTGCCGGTTTCCCTGCCGCTGTGGTAAAACTCCCGCAGCCGCACCACCTGTCCACCTGCCACACACCAAAGTCCCGCGGAAAAGGGATTTTGGGTGCCGTAGTCCACGGAGATGTAGTAGTGTCCCCCTGTGGGAATGTCCTGGGTGATATGCTTTTCCGGCTGAAAGTCATACACCAAACCTTCCGCCATACACCACTGTCCCAGCACATACCGCCGGTAGAACGCGCCGGTGTACATCGCCTCATACCGTTGCCGGATGGCCGGGTCCAGTCCGGGATTGTCCTCCATGGTAAAGTGCAGGTGCAGCAGACGCTTTTCCTTTGCCTTTTGGATCCATTCCTTGTACAGCCAGTGCTCCGGTCCTTCGGGATTGCAGTTGAACCACAGCTTGGAGCCTGCCACGGAACACCGGGCGCAGGCCTGTTCCACAAAGGAACGGGGCATCAGTGCCGCCTCGTCCAACAGGACCCCTGCCAAGGTAATACCTTGAATCAGCTTGTAGGCGCTTTCGTCCTGTCCGCCGAACAGGTAAAAGGTATTCTGTTTTCCGTCCCGGCTGACCACCAGCTTATTTTCGCTGCGGTTTTCCTTAATATCCACCGTGTCGCCCAGCCAGGTCTGCAGATTGCCCACAATGTTCCGCCGCAGCGCGCCGATGGTCTTGCCGCACAGGCCGAAGCAGCAACTGTCAAAGTTTGCCATACTCCAAAGGAAAAATCCGGTCACCATACTCAAGGTCTTTCCGGAACGGATGGCACCATCGCAAAGGATTCCATCCAGGCTGCCCAATTCCGGGCGGTTCCACCAGGTCATCGCCAGCAGCTGCCGCTTACTGAAGCTCTGATACATCATAGGTATCCACCTCCTGTCGGGTTGCCTGTAAAATTGCCTCCAGTAGATTGTTGTCTTTGCTTTCCGTTTGGTTCTCCTTCCCCTCAAACAGACCGAAATGCTTGCCCAGCAGTTCCAACGCCTTCATCTTATCGTAAAACTTCACCTTCACACCGGTGCTGCTTTTTTCGATGGATGCAATGGCTGCCCGCTGCAAAGGCTTCAGCTTTTCCTTCAGCTGCACATCACCATCGGAAAGCTCCAAATAGTCCGGCACTCTGGCAAAGGCGATGGCCGCCAGCTCCTGCATCACCCGTTTGGGGGATATCTTCTTTCCTGCCATAATTCCCCGTCGCATCTCCTCCTTCCAATAAAAAGAGCGAAGCACCGGATCACGCCTTTGCTTCGCTCATTTCTCTGTTGTCTACTTTTGGCATTATCATTGTATCACGGGTTTTCCAAAAAATCTTCCCAACATTTTCCCAACCTACAAAAACCCGTTTTTCAACTTTTTTATTTTGAAAACACCATATTCTTTCGTTTTTTTCTGTAATCTAAAATTTTCTTTACATTTCGTTTACAAAATATTCACATTAAAAACCACACTGTTTTTCAGACACTTTTGGTGGCAATGATATCCACACCGGTGCCGCATACATCCGCAAGCACCACTGCGCCCGCCTTCACAGGCGCCGTCAGCACCACCTTAGAGAGCGCCTGCATACAGGCAAAGATCTGCGCCTTGGGAATGGGCGAACGGGTCTTAACGGACAGGGGCGTTTTGCTGCCCTGCACCGGAATCACCGCGGTAATCATTCTCTGGGGTGCTATACACTCCTGCCGGGCATAGGTATCACCCCGCTTGCACTGATTGCCAGTCACCCCGGTCACTGTGCCATCCTGCATCGTTACCTGTAGGCGGCAACCCACCGGGCAGTTAATACATGTCAATTCCATCTTATTGCCCTCCTTCCACGCAGACGGTCAGATCGCCGTCGATCTGCGCCACCGTTTCTTCCGGCAGTTTCACCACCGCCATCTCACCGGGGGTGAAGATGGGCGCTTTCTTTTTGGCAATCACCCGATCACCGCACTTGACAAGGCACACACTGTTGCGGTACACCCCGGCAGGACGGAACATCAGCTCTACGGTTTTCTCTTCACCCTTGCGAATCTTCTGAGGCACCACACCCCGGACACCCTGTCCGTCTTTCACATTCCAGCTATCTGTCGAGGCAAGCTGTCCTCTTGCATAGCTTGCGGCGGCATGACCTGCCTTCAGAGATTCATTTGAAACATGATCCACCAAATCGTGGACGTGGAGCACATTGCCGCAGGCAAAGATACCCGGCACACTGGTCTGCAAAAGGTCATCTACCTCCGCACCACTGGTCACACCGGACAACTTCACGCCGGCGCCCATGCTCAGCTCGTTTTCGGGGATCAAGCCGACAGACAACAATAATGTATCGCAATCAAACTGCATTTCTGTACCGGGAATGGGCTTGCGGTTTTCGTCCACCTGCGCCACCGTTACACCACTCAGCCGCTCCTTGCCTTGAATATCCACCACCGTGTGGGACAAATACAGAGGGATGTCATAATCGTTCAGACACTGGACGATATTCCGGTTCAATCCGGAAGAATAGGGCATCAGCTCCACACAGGCCAGCACCTTAGCGCCCTGCAGGGTCATGCGGCGGGCCATAATCAGACCGATATCGCCGCTACCCAAGATGACGCACCGCTTGCCGGGCATAAAGCCCTCCAAATTCACAAACTTCTGCGCCGTACCGGCAGAGTAAATACCAGTACACCGGGTACCGGGGGTACCCAATGCACCACGGGGCCGTTCCCGGCAACCCATTGCCAGCACCACTGCCTTTGCCGCAAAGGTCTGCAATCCGAACTCCCGGCTGATGCAGGTCACCACCCGATCCTCCGTCACCGACAGCACCGTGGTGCCGCACTGGATGTTGATACCCAGTTCCTGCGCCCGGTCAATATCCCGCTGGGCATATTCCGGTCCGGTCAGTTCCTCGCCGAACCGATGCAGACCGAACCCGTTATGGATACACTGCCGCAGAATACCGCCGGGGGTTTGTTCCCGTTCCAACACCAAAAGATTATCGATTCCATCTTCCTTTGCGGCGATTGCCGCCGCAAGACCGGCAGGTCCTGCGCCGATCACCAATACATCCACGGAAATATGTGCGCTCATTTCCATTCCTCCTTCAATGCCTGCCCAATAGAGCCCGTGAGCAAATAGCTTTCACCGCCGCTTTTGGTCACTTGGGTCACAGGGATGCCCAGCTCCTCTGCCAGGATCTCTGCCACCCGGGGACTGCAGAAGCCGCCCTGACACCGACCCATACCGCTACGGGTGCGCCGCTTTACACCGTCAATGGTAGTAGCGCCCACCGGACGGCGGATTGCCTGCCGGATCTCTGCTTCCGTAACCACCTCGCACCGGCAAACCAAATTGCCGTACAAGGGGTCCTCCCGGACAACCTGCGCCCTTTCTTCGTCATTCATCTCATAAAAAGGCTTATTTCTCACAGGCGCCGGCAAAATTTCGCTCTTTTTCTGCAGGTTCTGTTCCCGGGCGATCATATCCCCCAGCATCTCAGCGATCGCCGGTGCAGCAGACAGACCGGGACTTTCGATGCCCACCGTTTCATAGGCATTTTCCGCCACCTTGCCGATAACAAAATCACCCTTTTGCTCATGGGCGCGGATGCCGGAGAAATTGGTGATGGTGCCCCGTGTGGTAGCCTGCGGCCAAGTCAACCGGCTCTTGTCCAGCACGAATGCCAAGCCCTCAGCGGTGGTGGACACATCCTGCCCATCGGGAATATCCTCTGCCGAAGGACCCAGCAGGAGATTGCCGTGGACGGTGGGACTGACCAACACACCCTTGCCCATTTTGGTGGGGCATTGGAACATGGTCATTCGAAAGGGCGGCTGGGAAGTTTTGTCCATCAAATAATACTGTCCCCGGCGGGCAATGATGGAAAGCGGCTCCCCACTCATCTGGTTATGCAGCCGTGCAGAATCCACACCGGCGCAGTTTACAAGCACTTTACAGGTGTAGGTATTCCCGCCCGTCACTACCTGCCACAGACCGTTTTCCGTTTTTTGTACCGTCTGAACCTCCTGACCCAGCAGGAACTTTGCGCCGTTGACCGCCGCATGGTCTGCCAGCGCAAAGGTCATTTCATAGGGACTTGTCAGACCGGAAGTAGGGGCATACAGAGCGCACAGAACCTCCGGATTGGTGTTAGGCTCCAGTTTCAGCACCTGTTCCCGTTCCAGAAGGCACACGCCCTCCACATCGTTGTCGATACCCTGCTGTACCAGTTTCTTAAGGGTTTCCCGATCTTCTTCCGTAAAGCCGATCACCAGTGCGCCGGGCTGGGTATACGGCACACCCAACTCCTTGCAAAGCGCCGGATACATCTTGGCGCCCTGCACATTCAGCTGTGCTTTCAGGGTTCCCGGCTTGGCATCAAAGCCTGCGTGGACAATACCGCTGTTGGCCTTGGACGCACCCTCTGCCACATCGTAGCCTCTGTCCAGCACAGCAACACTGCCTTCATACCGGCTCAGCACCCGCGCCACCGCGCAGCCTACTACACCGGCGCCCACGATCATTACATCAAAATCCATCATTTATCCTCCTGATTTTCCGTGCCTAAAAAGCAAAAAAAGAGAAACGAATCCCCGGGACGCATATTCCATCGTCCCCGGAAGTCCGTTTCTCTTAATCTCTACGGAAATATTTTATTTTACAGATACCACAGATCCTTTTGTCCTGTGGACACAGCAGTGGCACCGCTGCTCAACGCATCGGTCACCTCAATCTTAGTTTCGATCAAACCGCCGGCGATCACCGGTGTACTGCCGCTGCCAAACCTGCGGATACTTTTGCCGATCACACCGGGCATCAGCTCCATCAGATCCGGTTTGGTATGTCGGAGCATTTCTTCAATGCTCTCGATTCCCTTGGAATCCAGCAGAAAGAACCGCTGCACCGTCAGAAGTCCCTGCTCCTTGGCAAACTGGATCATTTGGGCACGGGTGGAGATGATACCATCTGCACCGATCTGCGCCAGATACCGCAAGCCGGTCTTATCTCTGCCGATACCCTCAGCCAAATCCAGATGTACCAGCACATACCGCCCTGCTTCATGGGCCTGACGGATTTTTTCTTCCGCTGTAAGCAAATTCGCTGACAGGTAAAACAGCACCTGCACCGGACTTTCCAGCGCATCGGTCCATTTATCATCGCCAACTGCGGCAATCACAGGATTACACTCCAAGCACTGGATCAGCTCTGCTTTTCGCATTGGCGTTCCTCCTGTCTGCCGGAATAACTAGATTATATGAGAAAATTTCCCATAAGTCAACCCGTAAAAGATTGTATTTTCCGCCGCATTATGCTATACTACGGGCAGCTTATCAAAAAGGAGCGCATATTATGCAAAACGGCACCGCAGCAAAAAAGGATCTGTCTGTCAAGCAACTGCTGGTAATGGGCGGCGCTTTGTTCTCTATGCACTTCGGTGCATCCTGTATGCTCTACCCCGTCAACTGGGGCAAAGACAGTGGCACATCGGTCTTTATCGCATACATCGCCATTGTGATGACCGCGCTGCTGCTACCGCTGCTTGCCTATATTGCATTGGCGCGGGGTAAGGGCAGCTTCTTCGGTATCACTGCCCGCATTTCCCCGAAATTCGGTCCTGTATTCTGCACGGTTACCGTTTTGGTGATGGGACCGCTGTATGTGATCCCCCGGATGAGCGCCGCGGCATGGGAAGCTATCGCTCAGTTGGTGGGGCTAACTGATGTGGGTATTGTGCCCATCCTCCTGTTTAACTGTCTGTTTTATGCACTGACCTACTGGTTCCTGTCCGGCAGAGCCGATACCGTGGATAAAATCGGCAACATACTCTTCCCCATTCTCATCGGCATTGTGGTCTTTGTGATCGGCAAAGGTCTGCTCACCCCTATTTCCACAGATTGGCAGCCTAAGAATTACCCCCAATCCGCACTGGCTTACGGTCTTTTGCAAGGCTATCAGACCGGTGACCTGCCGGCGGCATTGATGTTCGGACTGGTCATCCTGCAGGGCATTCACAAAGCCGGCATCCCGGAAAACCGCACCAACCGGAATCTGATCCGGGTAGGACTTGTGGGTATGGGCATGTTAGCGATCACCCATCTGGGTCATATGGTCGTGGGCGCAAGTACCGGCGGTACCATCGACCTGACCCTTTCAGCGCTGTACGCCCAAGTGGTTCTGCAGCTTTGGGGCAATGTGGGCGCCGTCCTGTTTAATATCGCGCTGGTCTTCGCCGCGCTGACCACCGCTGTGGGACTTGGCGGTTCTTCCGGTGAATTTTTCTCCGAATCTATGCAGGAAAAGGTATCCTACAAAAAGATCTGTCTTGCCACCGTATGTATCAGTGCCTTGGTCTCCAGCTTGGGTCTTACCAACATCGTCACCTTCGTCGGTCCTCTGCTGGACGCCTGCTACCCCACCGCCATCGTGGTGGTTCTGTTCTATGTGCTCGCCCCCAACCCGGAAAACCTCCGTCTGCAACTGGGCGCTCGCTTTGCGATGATCGCCGCTGCCGTCACCGGCTGCATCGGCATCTTTAACACCTACTTATCGCTTCTGAATATCTCTTGGGCAGGCTTTACCAAGTTCTACAATGCCCTGCCTTTAAGCAACATCCAGTTGACCTGGATCCCTGTGAGCATTCTTTGTTTCCTGATTGGTGTGCTGGTGTACAGACCCAAGCAAGAGGTTTTATAATATGACCTGTAAGCTTACCAAAAAACATCTTGTCCGCATTGGCATTGTTCTGCTTGCCCTTTGTATTTTAGGCACATGCTGCCTGTTGGGTGTCAATGCCTATGTGGTATATTCTACCCAAAAGCGCATCGTCACACCTGAAGATGCCGCGGCGCTTTCCGATGTGGATTGCATTTTGGTTTTGGGTTGTTTCGTAAATGAAAACGGACGACCAAGCACTATGCTCTCCGACCGGCTGCAGCGGAGTGTTGAGCTATACAACGCAGATGCCGCTCCAAAACTTCTGATGAGCGGCGATCACGGTCGCTACACCTATAACGAAGTCATCGCTATGCGGCAATATGCCCTGGATGCTCAAGTTCCCTCCCAGGATGTCTTTATGGACCACGCAGGCTTCTCCACTTACGAAAGCGTCTACCGGGCAAGGGATATTTTTGGAGCAAAGAAAGTCATCATTGTATCCCAGAAATACCACCTGCACCGGGCATTGCAGATTGCCAAAGCATTGGGCTTGGAAGCCTACGGTGTAGCAGCCGATTACCGCAGCTACAGCGGACAGCTGTTCCGGGATGCCCGGGAGATTCTTGCCCGCAACAAGGATTTTGTTCTTTCCATCGTCAAGCCAAAGCCTACCTTTCTGGGCGATGCCATCCCCATCTTCGGTGACGGCAACCTGACTGTGGGCTGATAACAAAACCAATCCAATCAAAACGGAGGTGCAATATGTTTAAGATCGGTTTATCCAGTTGTAGCAAAGTACTGGACGAGCAGCTCTTTGCCGATTACGCAAAGGCCGGCATTGAGGCAATGGAGATTTCCCCCAACTGGCCGGATTTTAAGTATCTCAATTATAAGGAGCTGGACCGCCTCGCCAAAAAATACGGTATTGAGCTGTGGTCTTACCACCTGCCCTTCCAGACCGTTGACCTGTCCACCGACAACCGCCCCTGGCGGCTGTGCGCTACCGAATGCTTAAGCGAGCAGATCAAGCAGGCAAGCGACATCGGCATCCACAAATTCGTCGCCCACCCCAGCAGCGGCGGCATTGACCCGGCAACCCGGGCTGACCGTCTGGCTTATGCCAAAGAAAGTCTGGACACTCTGGCAGAATTTGCCGCAAAGTACGACAGCGTGATCTGCGTGGAAGACCTGCCCCGTCGGGGTTTGGCTTACTGCTCCGAGGAGCTTTTGGACATTCTGTCCGTCAACGACAAGCTCCGGATCTGCTTTGACACCAATCACCTGTTGGAAGAGGACATTCCTGCTTTCATCCGGAAAGTGGGCGATAAGATCGTCACCACCCATGTATCCGACTATGACTTTGTAGACGAGCGGCACTGGCTGCCCGGCGAGGGTGATATCCAATGGCCTGCTCTGTTGGATGCACTGGAGGAAGTGGGTTACAACGGTGTTTGGATGTATGAGATTGGCTTTACTTCCAATGCCGAAAAGCGGGGCAGAAATCTGACCTGCGAGGACTTTGTGGGCAACGCAAAGGAACTCTTTGCCCGCAAGCCTTTGACCGTTGTTGAGAAGAAATAATCACAGGAGGCTTCCTATGAATCCGAAAACCGCCCCTATCATCGAAAAGTGGTACAAAACGCTTCGCTTTGACCCCAAATTCGATGCCGAATTTTACGAAGCGCTGCACACCATTTCCATCCCCGAAGACACCAGCATCGACACCTACCCCATTGACTGTGAGGAGGGCAAAAAGAATCTGCTGGCTTTCCTGTATATGTGCGATGCACTGGAAGTTGAGTATGAGAAAAGAGGCTACAGCCGGCAAATGCTGCTGGACGGTCTGCACGATATCGTCATTTGGTGCAATGCCTGGAGCAAAGCGAAAGGACAGCTGTATCTCGGCGAGCTCCACTGGATCGAACGAACACTGCGGCTGCGCCTGTTCACATTGGGTCGGCTGCAATTCTGCATCGATACCGCCACTGAGCATATGACCCAATTCGGTTTGGCACAGGGCGAAAAGTATTTGGGTGTACATATTCCCGCCGGTGATCCTTTGGATATTGAAAAATGCAACGAATCCTTTGCTATGGCACGAGAATTTTTCGCCAAATACTTTCCGGATATGGAGTATTCCTGGTTCTCCTGCTTCTCCTGGCTGCTGGATGACACCCTGCAACAAATCCTGCCCCCGGAGAGTAATATTCTGAAATTTGCCGCAATGTTTCAGATCGTGGAAAAGAAAAAAGCGGACGATATCATCCGTTTCGTCTTTGGCTGGGATGCCACCCGGGAGGACATCCACACAAGGGAATGTACTTCCGGCTTTGCCAAGCGGGTAAAGCAGTGCGTCTTGGATGGTATGGATTTCTACGAGACCCGTGGCCTGATCCCCAAATGATACTGTAGGGGCAACCGTCGGTCGCCCGCAAGAATGCAATAAAAAGCAGACCACCGCCGGTGGTCTACTTTTTGTTATTTTTTCAAGTCTTCCAATGCTGCGCGGACAGCTACCATCGCAAAAGCAAAAAAGTGTAGTCTTTTCCCTTGATTGCTACTTCCACATTGTCGACCACAAATGCCGCCACTGCACAAAGCATTGATTTGTAACTCCCTATCGCAAGAAAGGTGTTGACTTTTTGGGAATATGTGATATAATCAAATCCGTTCCAAACGGAGGCTTAGCTCAGCTGGTTAGAGCGCCTGCTTCACACGCAGGAGGTCGATGGTTCGAGTCCATTAGTCTCCACCAAACAAACCACCCCATCCAACCGGATGGGGTGGTTTTATTTAGTATTGGTATTTAGACCGATGGACTTGAAATACTGCTCTTGGCAAACTCAGAAAAATCTGCTATGCTATCACAAAAGGAGGGCATTGCTATGAAATATGCAAACATCGTGCCCGGCAAGTTTCTATCCCGACCCAACCGCTTTATCGCCCATATTGAGATTGACGGCAAAGAGGAGATCTGCCATGTCAAAAACACCGGACGCTGCGCCGAATTGCTGACACCCGGCGCACAGGTCTGGTGTGAAAAATCCGGCAACCCCACCCGGAAAACCCAATATGATTTGATTGCCGTTCAGAAGGATCACCGGCTCATCAATATGGACTCCCAAGCGCCCAATGCCGCCGTAAAGGAGTGGCTCGCCGGCGGCGGACTTGGCAAGATTGAAGATTTGAAACCTGAGAGCCGCCACGGGGATTCCCGGTTTGACTTTTCCTTTACCAAAGATGGTATCTCCTGCTTTTTGGAGGTCAAGGGTGTGACCTTGGAAAACGAAGGTATCTGCGCCTTCCCCGACGCGCCCACTACCCGAGGCACGAAGCATCTGCTGGAACTGACAGAGCTCGTCCGGCAGGGGTATGGCGCTTATGTGCTGTTCGTCATACAAATGGAAGATGTTTTCTATCTGCACCCCAACGCCACCACTGACCCTGCATTCGGGCAAGCGCTGCGAAATGCCGCACAGGCCGGTGTGCAGGTACTGGCTATGGACTGCGATGTTGCTCCGGGCACAATGGTTTTACGCAAACCCGTAGAAATCCGCTTATAAACACAACAGGCGTGTTGCCGGAGCAACACGCCTGTATTTTTATCAAATCACCTTTTTATATAGCCACTTGCCACTACGGTAGCGGATCACATTCATTACAGAACGGAAACTCCAATCCACTGCTGCACCGATAATTACACACATCAGACCCAAATCGGGGAACAGATAATTCAGCAAATAGCTCAGCACCACCCGGAAAACAAACATACTGCCAATGGCCAGTGCCGTGGCATATCGCACATCGCCGGCCGCCCGGAAACCGGACACCGGTGCAAAGGCAAGGGAGTAGAAAGCGCCAATGGAAAACAGCGCATGCACACCGGTATAGTAAGCGCAAACATCCAGTGTTTGGGCATCGAAATCATACAGCCGCACCAGTTGATGCCGCAACAGATAGACAGCAGAAAACAGAACAAACATCGCAATTGTTCCCGCTCCCACCATCTTTTTCATATAGTATTTGGCTTGTTCCTTTTCGTCTGCGCCGATACATTGACCGATCACAGGCATCAACGCCGTACCGAAGGAACCCACAAGCACCCAGCCTACATTATTCAGCGTGTTGGCAACAGAGTTTGCGGTGATCATAACTGTGCCAAAAGTAGCAATCAGGCTGGTGATCAAAATACGACCGCCGTAGAACAGTCCGAACTCCAGACTGCTGGCGCTTCCGATCCGCACGATCCGACGAATAATGTGGAAATCCAGACGGAACTTCAGCAAATTTTCGTAGCGGGCAAGCAGCTTTTTGTCGCTGGCCATCCAAATGCCCATGATCGCATAGGTCACACGGCTGGCAGTGGTGGCAATGGCTGCACCGGCAACACCCATACCGAAACCATAGATTAAAATAGCGTTACCGATGACATTGACCACATTGAAGGAAATCGTACAAACAGCGGCCTGTCGATTTTTGCCCATGGAGCGCAGCACATACACAGACGATTCTCCAATGGCAGAAAAGGGATAGCCCCACAGGGTAAAGAAAAAGTATGTCTTGCAATTTTCAAACACAACGGCCTCAAGGTCGCCATAGACCAGCCGCAAAACCGGCTCCTGGAAACACAGAAGCAGCAGCATCACAACCGTTGCCATCGACACCGTGATATATAACAGCTGATTGGCTGTTTTATTCGCCTGTTTATAATCCCGGTGACCAATGTACTGGGACATAATTACACCACCGCCGGAAGCCATTCCGGAAAAGATGGTGATACAAAGGATGTTGATGGCATCCACCAGCGATATGGCACTGACCGCTGCAGGACCCGAAGAAGACACCATCGCCGAGTCCACCATACCGGCAACAATGGCCAGTATAGAACTGAGCATCACCGGAATGGTCATCGATACCAGTGCTTTGTTACTAAACATTAACGGTCGTTTTTCGATTGCATCCATAACCCAAACCTCCCCAAGTTGTGACGTATGGTACATTCACCCGTATCATACTCCATTTGCCGGATTTGTCAACCTTTTCAGAACAAAAACATTACCAAAAAACACCCACCATTTTTAGTCAAAAATGGTGGATGTTTTTTATCACAATTTCTTCTCTTCCGCAGTACGGAAATGGGTAAGGGCGATCCGGGCAAGGCTTGCCCGATGGCAGGGGAACATATGTCCGTCGTCCAGCAGATGATAGGTCACATGGAAGCCTGCCTGCTGCATTTCCGCCACAACAGGACCCATATGCTCGGAGGTTCTGTCCTGCTTACCGTCAATGAAACAGTAGGGCAGTTCCTTGGGAAGCTTTGCCATCAGATTGCGGAAATTCCACTGCTCTGCGTGCGCCGCCGCATCCTCTTCCAATGCATTTTCAAAAGCGAGGGTAAAATAGCCGCTTGCCTTGCAAGCCATCACACCGTCAAAATTGGTGCGGTCATACAGATACTTATAGCCTGCATCATAAGGCGCCATCAACACCGCACCGCTGACCTTCAATCCGTTTGCGATCGCATTCAGCGCAGAGAAACCGCCCATGCTATGACCGAACAGAAACACTTTTTCCGGGTCGATACGGTGCGCACCGGCAATCTGCCGCAGATAATTCACCGCAGTAATAACATCTTCAATATTGTGGCTCAGCAAATAATCGCCGTGGCTGCCCCAAACACCCCGGTAAGAGAATACCGCCACCGCGTAGCCATTGGCACGCAGTGCCTCAGCGATATCCAGATTTTTATCGCCGCCGGGATGCCCGTGAAGCATCAGGACCACCGGGCAACGGCTGTCTGCGTCATAAAACGCAGGCAGAATCAGCCGACCGAACACAGTGCTTCCATGACTGTCAAAGGTAATATACAGACCGTGGGCCGGTGATACAGCATTGGGATCTGCATCCCGCAACACAAATACCTCTTCCATAACTCTGACCTCACTTATTTATATTCGTGTACCCGCTTGCGGATCAGCGCCCGTTTCAGCCGTGCTTCCGCCAGACGCAGGTCCGTGTCACTGGAGGACTTGTCCGTCAGCACCGCCTTTGCCCGTTCCTCAGAAGCCGCTGCCCGTTGTGCGTCGATTCTATCCGCCCACTCAAAGGTAGTGGGTACCAGCTTCACCTGCCCGTCCAGCACCGATACCATACCGCCAATGCAGGCAGCATACCGCTTTTGTCCCTCCACCACCACCACCGTGGCAAGCCCCATTCCCAAGGGCGCTACGCAATCGGTGTGTCCGGCCAAAATGCCCATATCGCCGGTAATCGTGCGGACGGTCAGCGCTTCCGCCTGTCCGTCAAACTGCACGCCGTCGGCGGTCACGATCTTCAAGGCAAAGCTGCTCATTGTGCCTGCTCCTTCCACTTTGCCACCACATCGTCAATGGTGCCGGCAAACAGGAAGCAAGACTCGGGAATCGAGTCATGCTTGCCCTCGATGATTTCCTTAAATCCGCGAACAGTTTCTTTCAGCGGCACATATTTACCCTCATAGCCGGTAAACTGCTCGGCAACGCTGAAGGGCTGGGACAGGAACCGTTGCACCTTTCTGGCGCGGCTGACGGTCAGCTTGTCCTCTTCACTCAGTTCGTCCATACCCATAATGGCAATGATATCCTGCAGTTCCTTATACCGCTGCAAGATCCGCTGCACGCCCCGGGCGACCTCATAATGCTCGCTGCCAACCACCTCCGGGGTCAGGATCCGGGAGGAGGAATTCAGCGGGTCAACTGCCGGGTAAATGCCCAGAGAGGCAATGCCTCTGTCCAATGCGGTAGTTGCATCCAAATGGGCAAAGGTGGTGGCAGGTGCCGGGTCGGTGTAGTCATCCGCCGGCACATAGACTGCCTGCACGGAGGTAATAGAGCCGTTCTTGGTGGAAGTAATACGCTCCTGCAAAGCGCCCATTTCCGTTGCCAGTGTGGGCTGGTAACCCACGGCAGAGGGCATACGACCCAAAAGTGCGGAAACTTCCGAGCCTGCCTGTGTGAACCGGAAAATATTATCAATGAAGAGCAGCACATCCTGGTGCTTCACATCCCGGAAATACTCCGCCATGGTAAGTCCACTCAGACCTACACGCATTCTCGCTCCGGGAGGCTCGTTCATCTGACCGAAGACCATAGCAGTCTTTTTGATAACGCCACTTTCGGTCATTTCCAAATACAGGTCATTGCCCTCACGTGTACGCTCACCCACGCCGGTGAACACGGAATAACCGTTGTGCTCGGTGGCGATGTTGTAGATCAGCTCCTGGATCAACACCGTCTTGCCAACACCTGCGCCGCCGAACAGACCGATCTTGCCGCCCTTGGCATAGGGGCAGATCAGGTCGATAACCTTGATGCCGGTCTCCAGAATCTCCGTGGAGGTCTCCTGCTCCTCATAAGCAGGGGCGCTGCGGTGGATGGGCCAACGCTCCTCAGACTTTGGCTCCTCGCCGCCGTCGATGGGCTGACCCAGCAGGTTAAACACTCTGCCAAGGCATTCTTCGCCCACCGGCACCGTAATGGCAGAACCGGTGTTCACCGCCTCGGCACCACGGGCAAGACCGTCGGTAGAACTCATAGCAATGCAGCGCACCACATTGTCACCCACATGCTGCGCAACCTCTGCAATAATGGTCTCATTGCCGTTTTGTACGGAAATTGCCTGCAACAATTCCGGCAGGCAGTCCTCCGGAAAACGAATATCCAGAACAGGGCCCATAATCTGCACCACTGTTCCTGTTTGCTTGTTCATATGATTCAACTCCTTCAGTTAAGAGAGTCTGTTTTCTGTCATTGCGAGCCTGCAACGATCTCTGTGATTTCCTGGGTGATCGCCGCCTGCCGCGCCCGGTTGAACTGGAGGCTCAAACTGTCGATCATCTCCTGGGCATTCTGGGTCGCCGCATCCATGGCGGTACGGCGGGCAGCCTGCTCGGAAGCGCGGCTTTGGCACAGAGCGCCATACAGCACACCGCCCAGATATTCCGGCACAACAGTGTTCAGCACCGTGCTGCTATCCGGCTCATAAACGATCTGCCGGGACTTCCCTCTTTGGATATCCGCAGACTTCTGCAAGGGCAGCAGCTGCAGGCATTGGGGCTGTTGAGAAAGAATTGACTGGAATTGGGTATACACCACATAGACCCCGTCAAATTCCCCGTTCAAAAATCCCTGGCACAGCCGTTTTGCCACAGAATAGCAATCGCCCACAGACACGGTTTCCGCCTGTGTGTAATTCTCCGTCAGCGCCGATACACCGTGGGTCTTAAAGAAATCAGCACCCTTTTTGCCTATTGGCAGCACCACCGCATCCAGTTCCTCCGTCCGGGCAGCAAACAGCTTCAACACATTGCTGTTGTAGCCACCTGCCAACCCCCGGTCACCGGAAATCACCACAAATGCGGCTTTTTTGCCGGGTTTTCGGGTTAAATAGGGACAATCCACCTGCTCGCTGTGATCCACGATATCCCAGATCACACGGTACAGCGTCTCAAAATACGGCTGGCAATCGATGGCCTGTTGCTGCGTCTTTCGCAGCTTGGCAGATGCCACCATCTCCATCGCTCTGGTGATCTGCCGGGTGGATTCCATACTGCGGATACGGGTCTTGATCTCCTTGGTAGAAACACCTGCCATATCAGCCACCCATTTCCGTCAGCAGACGGTCGATGGCTTCCTTCAGCCGGTTTTCGGATTCTGCATCCAGCTTTCCGGTGGTGCGGATGGCAGTCAGCACAGAATCGTATTGGGTATCCATCAATTCCTGCAACCGATGCTCAAACTCACCGATATTCTCTACCGGGACGCCCGCCAGATAGCCGTTTACCACAGCATAGAGGATGCACACCTGATGGGCAACCTCTACGGGGGCATTGTTTTTCTGCTTCAGCACCGCAACGATCCGCTCACCCAAAGCCAATCTCGCCTTGGTATCTGCATCCAGATCGGAACCGAACTGGGCAAAGCTCTGCAGCTCCCGGTACTGGGAATATAACAGTTTCAAAGAACCGGCAACCTGCTTCATCGCCTTGATCTGGGCAGCGCCGCCCACACGGGACACGGAAATACCCGGGTTCACCGCAGGCATAATGCCGGCATTGAACAGCTCCGATTCCAAAAAGATCTGTCCGTCGGTAATGGAGATCACATTGGTGGGAATATAGGCAGATACATCGCCTGCCTGGGTTTCGATGATCGGCAGTGCGGTCAAACTGCCACCGCCGTTTGCCTTGGACATATGTGCCGCCCGCTCCAATAGTCTTGAGTGGAGGTAGAACACATCGCCGGGATAAGCCTCCCGTCCGGGGGGACGGCGAATCAACAAAGAGATGGCGCGATATGCAACCGCGTGCTTGCTCAAATCGTCATAGATCACCAGCACATCTTTGCCCTGGTGCATAAAATGCTCACCCATACTGCATCCGGTATAGGGGGCAATATACTGCATCGGCGCCAACTCCGCGGCTGTGGCGGAAACCACGATGGTGTAGTCCATCGCACCGCCCAAGGTCAGAGAATTCACGATCTGGGCAACGGTGGAGCGCTTCTGTCCGATGGCAACATAAATGCAGATCACATCCTTACCCTTCTGATTCAGGATGGTATCGGTAGCGATGGTGGTCTTACCGGTTTGCCGGTCACCGATGATCAGCTCGCGCTGACCCCGTCCGATGGGGATCATGGAGTCGATGGCCTTGATACCGGTCTGCAAAGGCACACTGACCGGCTCCCGGTCGATAATGCCCGGTGCCGGGCACTCGATGGGGCGGTAGGTTTCCGCTTCCACAGGTCCTTTTCCGTCAATCGGCTCGCCCAAGGCATTGACCACGCGACCCACAAGTCCTGCGCCCACCGGCACAGACACCACCTTGCCGGTACGCTTGACGGTATCACCCTCTTTGATGCCACTGTCACTGCCCAAAACCACGACAGAGACAGCATCCTCCTCCAGGTTCTGCGCCATACCGTAGGCACCGCCCGGGAACTCCACCAGCTCGCCGGCCATACACTTGTCCATACCGGACACCTTGGCAATGCCGTCACCGGTCAGGATCACCGTGCCGGTTTCACTGGTCTGTAATTTATTCTCGTAGTTCTTGATTTGACTACGGATAATTTTCGTAATTTCTTCCGGTCTTAATTCCATTGTTTTACCTCAAATTACGGTATTTTTCAAAACTTTTTCCATATTCTGCAGACGGTTTTGCACAGTGCCGTCCACCTCACAGCCGGCATATTGCAGCCGCACGCCGCCCAACACCGACGGATCCTCCCGGCAGACAAGGGCTACGGTCTTGCCGGTCATGGCGGTGAGCTTTTCCGTAAGCTTCTTCCGCTGGGCATCCGACAAAGGCACAGCCGATATTGCCTGCACCTCCAAAATACCCTTATCGGCATAATACTGCTGGGTATATGCCTTGCAGCAGGCAGAAAAATGGCGGATATAGCCCTTTTCTGTCAGCAATTTCAGAAAATTCAGCACATACCCATGCACCTTCCCCCGGAAATCCCCGTCCAAAATGGCGGTTCGCTCCTGTTTGGGAAGATTGTGGGATGCCAACAGCTTCAGATAATCCGGCTGGACATCAAAAGCGTCTGCCAGCACCTTGATCTGCTGCAGGATTGCTTCCTCCAGCCCCTCTTCCTTTGCCAGCAGATACAGGCTCTGCCCGTAAACACTCCCGATCTGGTTCATGGCTGCTCACCCAATTCTTTCAGAAAGCTGTCAACCAATTCCTTGTGCCGGGTCTCATCCATTGAGGCGCCCACCACTTTGCCGGCGATCTCCATAGCCAAAGAGGATATTTCATTCTTGGCATCGTTGAGTGCCTTTTTCTTCTCCCGGGCAATGTCCTGGGAGGCCTTTTCCCGGATGGCATCTGCCTCCCGGTTTGCCTGACGGATGATCTCCTCTTCCCGGTTTTTGCCCCGCTGCATTGCCTCTTTCACCAGATTTTCTCCGGTTTCCTGCGCCGCGGCAAGCTGCAGCTTATATTCGCTTTCCAGAGCCAGCGCGCTTTCCTTTGCCGCGTCTGCCTCTTGGTACATAGTATCGATTTCCCTCTGGCGGCTGTCGATCATATTTTTCACCGGCACAAACAGAAACTTTTTTGCCACAAAGAACAGCAGCAGAAAGTTCAAAAGTACAAACAGTGCCGTCCAGATATTTACGCCAATAAAACTCTCAAACACGACCTTGCTCCTTTCTATCCGGATTACAGACAGAAAATCACACGCCGGTAGCAAACAAAATCAAGAAAGAGATCAGCAGAGAGTAGATACCGGTGGTCTCTGTAATGGCGCAACCAAGGATCATGTTGGTACGCAGGTTATCAGCAGTTTCCGGCTGACGGGCCATACCCTCCAGCGCATGAGAGACAGCATTACCTTCGCCGATTGCAGGACCGATCGCACCGATACCCATACACAGACCGGCACCGATGGCACACATAGCCTTCAAAAAATACGCATTAAATTCCATAATTTCGTTCCTCCTAAAATTAGTTTACATAATTATTTATCCTGTTCTTCCGGCGGCGGACAGGCGCCTGCGATATAGACCATGCTCAGAAGCGTAAATACCAACGCCTGCACAAAGCCGGAAAACACATCAAAATACACACTCAATACCGCCGGTACACCCAGCGACAGGATCGGCACACCGGACAAAATTCCCAAAGCTTCTAAAAAGCCAAACAGACCCAACAAGCAGCTTACCACCGCCAGGATCTTCAGCAGGAGCTTTTTCTTTTTTGTGCCTAGCAACCAAAGACCGGCGCCTGCCGCTATCAAGAGCACACCCATCAGCCAGCCGACGGATGCGATCGCTTTGAGGATCATCGATGACAGCAGAGCAAATGCTGTGTAAATAATGGAAGTGATCACACCACCGCCTGCCACATTACCGAAATGACGGAATGCCATAGAAATAGGCTGGGCAATTTCCGACACAATGTTCATGGGGGTCATCACCACGATGGGTTCTGTAAATCCCTTTAACCAACCGGCAAATCCGTTATTTTTGATATTGTGATACCAAATAAGCGCTGTCACCATCAGCGACCAAGTCAGTGTGCAGCTTAAATCCGCCGTCACCGACCGCAAAAAGCCGGTCATGCCAATCAGACTTCCACAGATACTGCTTAAAAACAGTGTACCCATAAAAGGCATCCAGTGGGCATTGTGCTGTCCCATAGCACTGACTGTCAGATTGTAGATCATACTGACACCCTTTTCCACCAGCACCTGTATGCCCGTGGGACGCTTTTGCAGATTCCTGCCAAGCATAACGCAGGCGATCACCAAAAGTGCCGTCACCACCAAAGACGATACCGCCGTCTGGGTAATGGGAATGCCGCCGAAAATGGGAAGGGTAAAGTAGATAAATGCGCCGTCAACGCTTACATTCATACTGTTTGATCACCCGGCTTTCTTCTGAAAAATTCGTAAACAGTCAAAGTAAACCGCACAAACACAAGGGGCACTACCAGCGCGATCACATTGCAAAGTCCGCTTTTGGCAAAGGCAAACAGAATTACAAACATCACGATCATCCGCAGTAGGTAAGACCCCTTGATGGCAGCCTGTCCACCCTTTACATTCTGTTGTTCTGCCTTATCGGCGGCAATATTCACACCGATCGCCATGGCAAGGAAATTGCCCACAGCCACCGCACCGCCTACAATGCCGCCCAGCAGCACACCGATATCCAATTTCCCCAACAGTGCAAAGATGCCGACCATAGCCGCAACGCCCACCAGTTCACCCAGTGCCACGATCCCCGTCTGCCGCAGGACATATTTTCGCATATCCATAGTTTAACCTCAGTCATGCTCCCCATAGGAGATGGGGGGATTCTTTTTTTCTTTGGATTTACTGATATTGCTCAGTAGCTTTAGGCTCCGGCAGAATCCGTCAATGGCAAATAGCAAACCCAGACCTATGCCAACAAAAATCACCCACAGACCCAAGCCAAACCGATTCCTTAGCCACACAGCCAACAGCACAAAACCGCATAGCGGCACAGCCGTGCTCAATCCCAGTTGGGTCAGCCATGTCAGCAGTTGTAAATCCTTCATTCGCATACTCCCCATTTTATTAGGATATATTATACCAAATTTTCCAAAATATGCAATATGTTGCAAGCCCCTCATTCATATAATTTCAAAAGAATTTACAAAACCTCTTTTCAATTCCTCCAAAATATTGTAAACTGATATTACTATCTATAATGAAACGGAGAATCTGCATTGAATCAGCCGGAATTGGAAATTTTACAGGGTACTGTCTGTGGCGTTGTCTTTCAGAATTACGACAACGGCTATGCCGTTTTGCGCCTTGCGCTGGAAGATCGGCAAACTGTCACCGTGGTAGGCACTATCCCTCTGCCGTCTATCGGCGAACGGCTGATGGTCACCGGAAAATGGAGCACCCACAGCAGTTACGGACGGCAGTTTGAAGCGGAATTTCTGGAACGGCTGATGCCTCAGACCTCTGCGGACATTCTCACCTATTTAGGCGGTCGGGTCATCAAGGGCATCGGTCCCCGGATGGCTGCCCGGATCGTTGATAAATTCGGCGATCAGACCTTGGTGGTTATGGAACGGGAGCCGGAAAGACTGGCCGAGATCGTGGGCATCTCCGATAAAAAAGCCCAGCAGATCGGCGAGGAATTCCGCCTGCAGGTGGGTATGCGCCATCTGATGGAATTTTTCACTCTCCACCACCTGCCCACCGACTTGGCAGTCAAAGCCTACAAGCTTTACGGGGAAGCCACAATTGACCTGTTGTACGATGACCCCTATCTTCTGATGGACGAGCAGCTGGAAGCGCCCTTTGCCGCGGTGGACCGATTTGCCATCGACTTGGGTGTGGCAGCAGAAGATCCCCGCCGGGTGGATGCCGGCGTACTGTTTGAACTGACCTATAATCTCACTGCCGGTCACAGCTTTTTGCCGGAAAGCAAACTGATCCCCGCCACCGCCCAGCTTTTGGACATCTCCTCCGCCACAGTGGAAGACAGTATCGTCCGTCTTTTGCAGGCGCAGCAACTGGTACGGGATCACCTGGCGGATATTGACATTTTGTATCTGCCGGCCCTTTACCGGGCGGAGACCTATTGCACCCGGCGGCTGATTGCCCACGGTGCCAACCGCTTCCCCGCCCCGGCATTCCTGCCTAAAAAGCTCCGTGTTGCCGCCCAAAGCAGCGCTTTGGAATATTCTTCCCAGCAGGAATTGGCGCTACAGGAAGCTGCCACCTCGGGACTTTTGCTGCTCACCGGCGGTCCCGGCACCGGCAAAACCACCACCGTCAATGGCATTTTGTCCTTATTTGACCAAATGGGTCTAAAGTGCGTGCTGTGCGCCCCCACCGGTCGCGCCGCCAAGCGGCTGACCGAGGTGACCGGACGGGAAGCCTCCACCATCCACCGGCTGTTGGGCGCAGGCATCGACCCCCACACCGGCAAGCTGTTTTTCTCCAAAGATGAATCTGACCCTCTACAGGCAGATGCAGTCATTGTGGATGAGATGTCCATGGTGGATATCTCCCTGTTGGGAAGTCTTTTGCAGGCAGTGCCCCAAACCGCCCGGCTGATTTTGGTCGGCGACCCGGAGCAGCTCCCGCCGGTGGGTCCCGGTTTCCCCTTCAGCGATATGCTCCGCAGCAACATGCTGCCCACTGTCCGGCTGACAGAGATCTTCCGGCAGGCGCAGGAAAGTCTGATCGTGATGAATGCCCACCGGGTAAATAAAGGTGAGTTGCCTGTCCTGCGGGATGTAAAAAACGACTTTTTCTTCCTGCCGGGACGCGCCGAAGAAGAGGTTGCCCAGACCATTGTGGGTCTGTGCGCCACACGGCTTCCCAAAAATATGGGCATCCCCGCCGATCAAATCCAGGTGCTTTGCCCCACCAAAAAAGGACCTGCCGGTACGGTTGCGCTGAATAAGCTGCTGCAAGCAAGCTTAAATCCCCCCGCTCCCGACAAGCAGGAACACAAAATGGGTGAGACCATTTTCCGGGAGGGCGACCGGGTAATGCAGGTCCGCAACAATTACGATCTGCTGTGGAAAAAGACCGACGGCACACAGGTCGGCGCCGGTGTATTCAACGGAGATGTGGGTATCATTCAAAAAGTGGACACCCAGTCAGAGCTGCTGACCGTTCTGTTTGATGACCGGGAGGCAGACTACGATTTCACTCAGCTGAACGAACTGGAGCCTGCCTATGCTATGACCGTCCATAAATCCCAAGGCAGCGAATACCGGGCAGTGGTGCTGTCTGCCTGGAACGCCTCCACCTATCTTCTCAGCCGCAGCATTCTCTACACCGCCATCACCCGCGCCCGGGAACTGCTCATCATCGCAGGACGGGAGCAAACCGTGGCTACTATGACCCAAAATGCCAAAACCGGTCGCCGGTATACAGGTCTGAAACTGCGTCTGCAACAACGGGAGATGCCTTGATGTTACACAGAATATTTGCTTTGCTGTTTCCGCCACGGTGCGTGCTGTGCAGAAAATTTCTCACCAAAGCAGAAACGGATTATTGCCACGATTGCCGCCAAACCGCTCCCCAAATGCAAAAATCCAATTTGCGGTTTTCTTTCCTTGCAGGATGGACGGCAGTGTGGTATTATAAAGATAATGTGCGAGGAAGCATCCTCCGCTACAAATTTGGCAATCGCAGGCACTATGCCCCGGCATACGGGCGCAGCCTTGCCATGAAGCTGGTAAATGCGGGTTGGGAACCCTTTGACACGCTGACCTTCGTGCCCATTGCCCCCTTGCGCAGGCTGACCCGTGGCTATGACCAGGTGGCGCTACTTGCCGACACAGTAGGCAACGAGTTGGGTATAACGCCCTGCCGGACGCTGCGAAAGATCCGCAACACACCGCCCCAATCCCGTTTGGGCGATGCCGCCCGGCGGCGCGCCAATGTGTTGGGTGCCTATACCGCTGTGAATCCGGAACACATCCGGGGCAAGCGGATCCTGCTGCTGGATGACATCATCACCACCGGCGCCACCGCTTCGGAATGTGCCCGGGTGCTGCTGACCGCCGGTGCCAAAGAAGTTTATTGTGCCGCACTGGCCGTGGCACATCACGATACCAAGAATAAAAAAATGTAGGTGAACCGTATGCGTCGAATTCAATTTTTCTCCCACGACCTGGGTGTAGACCTGGGAACCTCCAATGTGCTGATCTACAAAGCCGACAGCGGCATTATCACACGGGAACCCTCTGTGGTTGCCATCGACAAGAACACCGGCAAGCCCCTGCAGATCGGTGCCGCTGCCCGGAATATGCTGGGTCGTACCCCGGGCAATGTGGCGGCGATGCATCCGCTGAAGGACGGTGTGGTGGCTGACCACGATCTGACCGTGAAGATGCTGCAAAAATTCTTCCGGGATACTGACAATGCCTCATTGTTCACCCCCAAGCCCAGAGTGATCGTCAGCGTGCCCAGCTCCGTGACCCAGATGGACGAGCGTGCCGTGATCAATGCCGCAATGGAAGCCGGCGCCCGCCGTGTATATCTGATTGAAGAGCCTTTGGCAGCTGCGCTGGGCGCAGGTCTGGACATCAGCGGTCCCAAGGGACATCTGGTGGTGGACATCGGCGGCGGCACCACCGACATCGCCGTGCTGACGATGAACGGCGTCGCCAACTCCTCCTCCATCAAGCTGGCAGGCAACCATTTTGACGAGGCCATTGCCCGTTATATTCGGGGCAAGTACCATGTTATCATCGGTCAGGCCACCGCAGAAGATATCAAGATTCAAATCGGCTCCGTCCACCCCAGAGGAGAGGATTCCACTATGGTGGTCAAAGGTCGGGATTCCAAGTCCGGTATGCCCCGGGATCTGAAGATCACTTCCTCGGAGATCTGCGCATTGCTGCAGAAATCCGCCCTGCGGATCGCTGACGAAGTGCTGGCCGTTCTGGAGGAGACCTCTCCGGAGCTGGTAGGCGACATTGCCGACTCCGGCATCGTCCTTACCGGCGGCAGCAGCCAGCTTTGGGGTATGGATATGGTGCTGCAAAGCCGCATCGGTATCCCCTGTATCATTGCTGATGACCCCGCCTCCTGTGTTGCCCTTGGCTGCGGCAAGAGCCTTAACTGGATCACCCGTATGACCGAAGGTCCCATCAACCTTGCCCGCAAGCGCCTGATGCGTGAGTAACAGGAGGACACCCTATGAATAAACTGGGTTTCGGTTTTTTGCGTCTGCCCGAAAAGGGCGAAAGCTACGATTGGGACACCGTCTGTCAGATGGTTGACCTGTATATAGAAAACGGTGGCAACTATTTTGACACCTGCCACAACTATCTGGACGGCAACAGTGATATTGGCATCGGCAAATGCGTTGCCGCCCGCAAAGATCGCGCATCCTTCCGGTTGGCAGAAAAAATCCCCGGCTATTCCTGCAAAAGCGACGAGGACCTTCAACGGCATTTTGACGAATCCCTTGCCCGGTGCGGCGTCACCTACTTCGATGTGCTGATGCTCCACTGCCTCACCATCCGCAATTATGCCATCGCCCAGCAGTATGACCAGTTCCGTTTCCTCCGGCAGAAAAAAGCAGAAGGTCTTGCAAAGCGCATCGGCTTTTCCTACCACGGCAGCGCCGGATTGCTGGATGAGATCCTCACTACCCACCCGGAGGTGGATGTGGTTCTGTTGCAGATCAATTATCTGGATTGGGAGACCGCCGGTATTGAATCCGGCAAGTGCTACGAAACCTGCTGCAAACACGGCAAATCCGTCATTGTGATGGAGCCGGTAAAGGGCGGCACATTAGCCAAGCTGCCGGAGGAAGCCGAGAACCTTCTGCGATCTGTCCATCCGGATTGGACACCGGCAGATTGGGCATTGCGGTTTGTCCAATCTCTGCCGCAAGTGGAAATCTGCTTAAGCGGTATGAACACGGTTGCCCAAATGGAAGCAAATATCAAACCCTTCCAGCCGCTGACAGAGGACGAAGTGGCGCTTTTGATGCAGGTGCGGGATATCATTGAAAAGGACACCGCCATCGGCTGTACCGGCTGCAGTTACTGTGTCCCCCACTGCCCAAAAAACATCCCCATTTCTCAAATCATCCGGATGTACAACGAGCTGTACCGTTACCCCAATGACACCTGGAAGATTAAACCCACATACCGGCATCTGACCGCATCAAAAGGAAAAGCAGCCGATTGCATCGGCTGTCGGTCTTGTGAAAAACACTGCCCCCAGAACCTGCCCATTGCAGAACATATGAAAGCTATTACCGAAAAATTTGATGCATAAACAATAAGCGGCGTGACATAAGTCACGCCGCTTACTTTGTTCTTGATTCCGGTTATGTCCCATAGAGCGTACCAGCACCATCACATTGCTGGATTCCAGCATTCACTTCATAGGTCACACTGTCGCCGGGGAGGTAGTCCTACCGATCTGTGCCGCCTTTTGATACATATATGTCACTAATTGCTGGGGTGCATACTCTGGAGATATCTCCTGGGTATGGACTCTTGTGGTAATATCTTTTTGCATCGTTGGTTGCCTACAAAAAGGTTGACACAATTCATTTAATATGCTAAACTAATCGCAAAGTTTAATGTATTAAACTCCACGGGAGGATTTTTTATGAATGTACCAAAAATTTTCAACAGCGAATACCGATTCTGTCTGATTCTTTGGGACAACGAACCCATCAACAGCACCAAGCTGGCAGCGCTGTGCAAAGAACAGTTAGGCTGGTCCAGACCCACCACCTACACCGTCATCCGGCGGCTGTCGGAACGGGGTGTGCTGAAAAACGAAAACACCATCGTATCCTCTCTCGTCACCAAAGAGCAAGTTCAGCAGGCAGAGGTGGAGGAGATCATGGATAGGACCTTCCAGGGTTCCATGCCCGCTTTCATCAATGCCTTTGTCAACACCAAACGGCTGTCAAAGAAAGATATTGAACAACTGGAGGATCTGATCAAGAACTACAAGGGGTAACCACTATGGCAGCGCTATTGTCTGTATTTTTGAATGCCGGCTTTTTTGGCAGCATTTGGAAAGCAAGCTGAGTCTGCAACCCCAACATGTCCCCCCTTATGTAAAACAATCTCTGACGCGACACAAAGCGGCGTGACATAAGTCACGCCGCTTATTTTTCTCATGTGGTAGTATATCCGCAATCGTTACATTCGCAATCCTTGTCGCACCCGGTAGGGGCAAATGCCTGCTCCGGGAAGGGAATCTTGGAGAATAACTCGCAGGGATCCTCGGCGCAGCCGGGACTGTCACAGCACTCCTTGGTGGGAATGCTGTAATCCAAGAATGGTACCACCAGCTGGGCATCCCGTTCCAAACGGATGATGGAAAACTGTCCCAAGGTCACCAGCAGCCGCCGCTCCTCGCCGCACAGCACCAGTTCCTCATCGAAGCAGCCGCAAATCCCCGCCGGAATCTGCTGCACCGCATTCTCCCGGGGACAATGATTCACTTCCACCACCTTGGAGCTGAGCACCATGGGATCCAGCACCTCCACCATTGACACCATTTCGCTAGGTGGAATTTAGGCGGCTGCCATATCTTCAAATTTCTTCAGCACCACACGGACATTGCCGTTTTTGTTGACCGAGATGTGGTCAATAATCCGGCGCATATCCATATTGGTAACGGTTTCTAATTCTAAAAACCGAAGGATCTCCTGTCGGTAGTGCTGAATGATTTGCTCCGCATTGCTGATGATCTGCACTGACTGGGCAATTTGTTCCAGATCCAAATCCACAGCCTTCAGTTCTTCCGCAATATCAGCAAGCTTGTCTTTCAGCTCTGCCATGCTGATTAAATCATTGGCATACATCTCTTGATACCGGTCCTTTTTGCTCAGCAGCTTTTTTCGCTTGGACTCAATTTCCTGCTTGGCCTGTTCCGGGTTCTGCGTTTCCGGAAGCTGTTTATCCAGGCTTGCCAAAATGCTTGCCACGAAAAGATCCTTATCCTCTATCAACGAGGCAAAGTATTTGCGCAGTTCCTCTATCAGTTCCGGCTCATCCAAAATCACGCGATTATCGCACTTTTCTGCAGTGTACTGATCGTTAGTAACGCACCGCCAGTAAATCCGTGTGTTCACATAGGTATAGGTCTTCCGGGTAAAGGACCTGCCGCAATGTTCACATTTGATAAGTGTGGAAAACACGTGCTTAGAACTGTACCTGGCGTCTCTGAAAGGCTCCCGAGAGTCGTACTTAGTTCGCCGGGAATCCATAATCTCCTGCGCTTTTTGGAAGACCTCCGGGGTTACAATGGCCCAGGACGGGCGCTCGTGATAGAAATGATCCTCTTTGGGAATATTTACTTGCTTACCGGTCAAAAAATCTTCGATCTCATATTTGTGATTGACTAAAATGCCGCAGTACAGCGGGTTCACAAGTACCCTTCGAACACCTCGCGCATTCCAGTCGTTTCCGTATTTGGTTTTGTCGTTGTCTCGGTTTAAGGTCATGCTGATGGTTCGACAGCCTAAGCCCTGTTCGTTGTATAGAAAGAATATCTTACGGACGATTCGTGCTTCCTCGGGGTTGATCTCCAAGGTGAATTTGTCGATCCGGTCATAGCCAAAGACTCGCTGAGGAACACGACCCTTTTCCGCATTGATCTTTTTACCCCACTTAACGCGCTTGGAAAGATTGTTGCTTTCCTCCTGTGCCATAGCAGAAAACAAGGTCAACACAAACTCGCTGTCTCCCATAGAATCCATATTGGCTGTGAGAAACAGGGTGTTAATGCCCATAGATTTCAGCTTGCGGATACTCTGCAGGGCATCCACTGTGTTTCTGGCAAAGCGGCTGATATCCTTAACCACCACCATATCGAACAGGCCCAGCTCCGCATCCCGTAAAAGCCGCTTGAATTCCTCGCGCTTTTTCAGGGATGTACCGGTAATGCCTTCGTCCGCATATAAGCGGAATAGTTCATGGCCGTTCCGTTTGGCGTACTCCACAAAGAATTCCTTCTGGTGGATCAAGCTATCAATCTGCTCGTCCTTGTCCGTCGAGACACGACAATATGCAGCTATTTTCATTTGTTGGTTGCTCCTTTCTGTCAACCAACCCATATCCTGACACTCATTTTATCATAAAAAGCAAAAGGCATCCACTAAAAACTCTTTTTTGTTGATTTGGGCAGTAGATTTCGCACCAAGTTGAGCTTTGGAAATACCGGAATACTTTGTGTATTGCGGTATTTTCAAAGTGATAAATTGGGGTGAAAGATGCGCCAAAATCACAAAGGGAGAGTTTTTATGGGTGCCCTAACAAAAGGGGAACGAAAACATTCCCCTTTCCGGATGTAGGTTGGTCAACTAACAGCTACCCTGCTGTCCCAGTATTGAGAGAGCAGCTTGTCGATCAAAATCTTTTGAAGTTGCCGTTCAAACTCCTTTGGGGTGTTTGGGTTAACAAAGGTGAAGGTTAGTTGTACCTCTTGCTTTGCCATTGCACGGCCCCCTTCCTTAAAGCAGAGGGAAACCGAACCTCA
Source organism: Faecousia sp. (assembly GCA_045646665.1). Classification (GTDB taxonomy): domain Bacteria; phylum Bacillota; class Clostridia; order Oscillospirales; family Oscillospiraceae; genus Faecousia. Next base: position 99,594 of record JAZRLE010000008.1, read on the forward strand.
ACAGCCCCTCAGCGGTCCTTTTTGTCGCTTTTTACTTTGTTTTCCTTGCCTTGCGTTAGCAAGGCTGCGTCATTCGCACCAAAAATCGAGCAAAAACTACTCGCTGAGGGGTGCTGCGCAGTTTCCAACAATATGCTTTTTTCAAGATAAAGAAAATCACGAAGGGAATACCGTTTGGTATTCTCAAGGGATTTTCTGCGATATTGGGAAAAGCAGGCCGTTGGAAACCTATTGACGTTCGGCTTCCCTCTGCTTAAATTCTATTAGGAATGGAGGCTTGTAATGCCTGCGGTATCGTCAAACCAGTATGCCTGGAATACTGTTCCGTCGTAGAGCAGGAATCGGCCACGGGCATCTTTGGGGATCTGCTCAGCTGCGGCGGTGCTATCCAGGATAATTTGTGACAGGATGGTATCCGCACGACCGCAGATCCGGCAGTTCACATTATTCTTGATCTGACCGGAAAGAATGTTGGCATCCGGACGCTGTGTGGCAAGAATCAGGTGGATGCCAAAGGCTCGGCCTTGTCGGGCAATCATAGAAAGTTTACTTTCAATCTTGCCGACGATCTCTTTCTGTTCCTTCGTCAGACCGGTCTTGTCCAACACCTCCGCAATCTCATCACAGGCGAAGATATACCGTGGCAGGTCTTCTCCTGTGGCTTCGTTATAACGGTCGATATTGGGCTGCCCAGAAGCTGCCCGCAAGGTTTTGCGCTCCTTACAGAGCTCGTCCACAAGCTCTGTAAGGAGCGCAAGCGTGGATTCTTCTTCAATGCACATCCGGCATTGCTTGTGCCAGATGAGTGGAAAATCCACGCCGCCTTTGAAATCAGCAATGCAGACGTTAGCACCTTTCTTTAGTGCCTGCATGAGGAGTAGTTTCAGCAGAACGCTCTTACCGCTGCCTGTAGAACCGCCTAAGAGAATGTGCGGCACTTTCACAAGGTCCACGGTGACAGAACCGGTAAAGCTCTCTCCCAAAGCCAGTATGAAGGGCTTCTGGGAAAGGTACTTATCGTTCCAGTCTATCACTTCCGGCAGATCTGTTCTGGCTGGGACAGTATAGAGAAGAATACGGCTTTTCCCAGACCCATATTTCATCTTGACGATGGTGATATCCAGAATGGTCTCGATAGCTGCCTGCTTGTCTTCCCAGGTCTTCAGAGGTATACCTTGGGAGCTGAACTCCCAGACTGAAATACGAGGATTCTGTTTATCCTTGTATTTCCGTTTCAGAGCAGGCACCATATCAGTATGGTTTACAAGGCCAATGCTCCGCAGCTGATCTTGGGCCGCCTTCTTTCCGAGGGGAAACAGAATGAGTATGGACAGGAATACTCCACCAACCAGCAGGTATACAGCAAAAATATGCTGCATTACCAAGCTGGCTATAGGAGAAAGTAATGCGGTGGTTTCTGCGGTTATTCCGATCTCGTCCTGCTTGCCCCATACCAGAATTGCTCCCAGAATAAAGAGCGCAACAAAAATCAGTTTCACAGGCGCGTCGGAGGTAGGATTCGTTCTTGGGAAGTGTTCCCGGAGACTGGAACGGCGTTGTAGCCGTTCCTTTTCAAACCGTCTCATGAGGCACCTCCCTTGGGGGTAGTCCCCGGCGGAATTCCGTCACCGTATGAATGCGCCGCAGAAATGCGTTCCAGGTTTCCAGTTCCCTCCGCTGCACATCCATATACTGTTGTTCCAGTGGGATGTTGGAGGTGATATAAACCGTGTCAAAGCAGGCAACGCGGTCACGGTATCGGGCGGGAAGTCTCAGCGGGTAAATATCCAGAAAGTTCAACATCGCTGAAATGGGTACTTGAGAATGGAATTCCTCAAACACGATCACAGGCTCTCCGTGGTAATCGTCAAAACGAGCACCGGATTGTCCACTGTAATCGGTGATGCGGTAAACATCCTCTGGAGCATGCTTTTCATAGATGCTCCGGGTCTTACCGGTACCGCTGTCACCAAAGAGGTAATTCACCTTCACAGGGCGATTTTCTTTCCGGAATCTTTCGAAGAGCAGCTTCTCCCGCAGAGCATCAATGTCATTGATCTTAAAAGCAAAGCTGGGGTCGTTTTCAATGATCTCTGTGGTGGAGTAGCCGTCTTTTACATCCTGCATCAGTTGGGCCATCTTGGGAGATTTCTCCTGAGAGGCAGAAGGCAGTGTGCCGAACTCCTTAAAGGTGCCCTCTATACTGGTATTCGCCTTATCGGTGTCTGCCCATTTTCCTTGCTTGCAGACATAGTCCCGAATCTCCTTCGATGTTCCGGTGGCCTTGTCAATGTGGGCCGTAGGAAACCGCTTCTTGACGGTACCGAACCGCATAGGCGAGGATGAGTAGAGGAAAAGGTGCGTGTGATATGTCCCGGATTCACCGATCTCGTCCGCAAGGCATACATAATCAGGATTAAACTTTTGCGCGCGGTCGATGATCTCATCATGGGTCATACCGTGGTCCAGGGGATTATTGATAGTCAACAACCATTTCCTGGACTGGATTTGATTTTCATGCATAGCGTTTTCTCCTTTTTTTGCTACCGCTACGTCGCTCGCATAGGTAATACTAACCTATGCGAGCGGGGACGCTCCCGCCGCGTGAGGCCGGGGGATATTTTTCTTAAGGGAAAAATATTAACCCCCAGCCATCCCGCGGGTGTGTCCACAGCGAACAGGTGGAATTAATCCACGGGGAAGATGCCGCTGGCTTTTGCAGAGAACTGGAGCTTGCCCTGAGACTCATAGCCGGTCACGACCAGGTCGGTAAACTCCACATCCACAAAGCCCTCCGGCTGTTCCATTTGCTGAGGTCCATCAATGCGCACACTCAGCTTCTCCAGGCGATGTTCTGCCAGACACACCACATAGCGGTAGCCGGTAACGGTTTCAGTCCGTTTGCCGTCCTTATACTCGTAGGCGGGCATCACATCAACCAGCAACATCTTACGGCCCAAACTGGCCGGGTCGATCCGAAGATCACGAAGGTTAAGCATATAACCAACTCCTTAAA
>JAZRLE010000009.1:0-26707 GCA_045646665.1 Faecousia sp.
TGATCTTGGCTTTGACGGTAGCATACTTGTCCTCCTGTTCCATGCGCTTTGCATGATAATAGAAGGTTGCTCTTGGGATTTGAGCGATTTCCAACAGCATTGTCAGATCGTGTTTCTGCCTTAGCTCCTGGATCACCTTGGTTTTTTGCTTTGGTGTCGCTCTTCCTCCAAAACTAAGGCCTGCAATTTTTTTAGATATTCGACTTCTGCACGGAGCCGCTGATTCTCTGCAATGAGATCCTCCTCTACTTGCTTGGAGAGCTTTGGGGGACGACCTTTGCTGGCGCGTCCTCGTCGCTCAACATACAACATACCAGCTCCCTCTTCCAAATAGATACGCTCCCAGTCCTGAACTTGGCGAAGATGGATGCCAAAATATGCTGCGGTGGCTCTGCAACTCCAATGCTCGTTTCTCATTGTCTCAACGACTTGTTGCTTAAATTCTCCGGAATACTTTCTATTTGGTTTTCCTCTAGGCATAATGAAGCACCCCATTTCTTAGTACAAGTATTATATCATACTTGTCTAACAAATAGGGTGCAGTTCACATCCGTCTGCGGGGGTGATTTGTGCATAGCAAGAGGGAGAAATTAATAGAACTTTCTCTTATTCTTACGGGCAGCTTCAGACTTCTGCTTACGCTTCAGGCTGGGGCTGACGTAATGCTCACGCTTCTTCACTTCAGCGATAACGCCCTCCTTGGCACAGCTACGCTTAAAACGACGCAGAGCGCTTTCCAGAGATTCGTTTTCCTTAACGCGAATTTCAGACATTGTTTTCCCTCCCTCCGATGGTGTCCGGCTCGATCCTGGACACTTTCAGGGCCATATCGGCTCGACCATTATATGCTGAATTTTCATTTTTGTCAAGCAGGTTTTCATCCTTTTTGACATATTTTTGGAATTGGCGACTTATTTGACAATCAAATTGACCAATTTATTCTTGACTACGATGGTCTTGACGATGTTGCCGCCGTTCTTTTCCAGGAAATTCTTGATCTTCTGATCTGCCAGCACATTGGCGATGACAGTATCGTTGTCCAAATCGGCATCCATCACTACGGTACCGCGCATTTTGCCGTTGACCTGCACAGCAAAGGTGACCTCTGCGTCCTTGCACTTTTCCTCATCGTAGGTAGGCCAGCTCTCATAGGCGATGGTATCATTATGACCCAATGCCTGCCAGATCTCCTCACCCACATGGGGGATGATGCAGGAGATCATCTTGATGAAGCCCTCGGCATAGGCTCTGGGGCAGGTGCCGTTCTTGTAGACATCGTTGACAAAGACCATCATCTGGGCGATGGCAGTGTTGAAGCCCAGTGCCTCAAAGTCATTGGTGACCTTCTTCACAGTCTGATGGTAGACCTTGGTCAGCTTGCCGTCATCGGTTTCGGTGATATTGGCAGGCTCAGTAAAGAAGGTAAACACACGGTTGATAAACTTCTTGGCGCCGGCAACAGCTGTGGTAGACCAAGGCTTGCTGACCTCCAGCGGACCCATAAACATCTCGTAAAGACGCAGAGTATCGGCACCGTACTGGCGGACAACATCACTGGGGTTGACCACAAATTCCGGGAAACGCTTACCCATCTTGATGCCGTTTTCACCCAGGATCATACCCTGGTGCACCAGCTTCTTGAAGGGTTCCTTCACAGGAGACAGACCGTTATCGTACAGGAAACGGTTCCAGATACGGGAGTACATCAAGTGACCCACCGCGTGCTCGGGACCACCGATGTACAGGTCGACAGGCAACCAGTGCTTCATCAGCTCCGGATCACAGAAGGTCTTGTCGTTCTTGGGATCGATGTAGCGCAGATAGTACCAGGAAGAACCGGCAGAACCGGGCATGGTAGAGGTCTCACGGACACCCTTGATACCGTTTTGGTCATACTGCTTCCACTCGGTTGCGTTTTCCAGGGGTGCCTTGCCGCCCTTACCCTTATAATCTTCCAGTTCGGGCAAGATCAGGGGCAGTTCCTCATCGGGCAGGAAGACGGTTTCGCCGTCTTCGGTGTACACACAGGGAACCGGCTCGCCCCAGTAACGCTGACGGGCAAAGATCCACTCACGGAAGTGGTAGTTGATCTTTCTTCTGGCGACACCCTGCTTTTCCAACTTACAGGTGATGGCTTCCTTGGCTTCCTCCACAGTCAGACCGGTGAACTCCTCGGAATTGATGAGCTTGCAGCCCTTGCCCAGATAGTCCTGCTTTTCAAAGGCGCACTCGGATACATCGCGACCCTCAATGACCTGCAGCATAGGAATATTGTGCGCAATTGCGTATTCGAAGTCACGCTGATCGTGGCTGGGAACAGCCATAACAGCGCCGGTGCCGTAGCTTGCCAGCACGAAGTCGCCGATGAACACAGGTACTTCCTTGCCGTTGACAGGGTTGATGGCATAAACACCCTTCAAGGGGCAACCGGACTTACCCTTGTTCAGCTCGGTACGGTCCATATCGGACTTTTTGACGGACTCAGCAATATAAGCTTCCACCTCTGCCCGGTTCTCAACACGGTCCAACAGGCTCTCAGTGATCTTGCCGTCCGGTGCCAGAACCATAAAGGTGATACCGTAAATGGTTTCGATACAGGTGGTGTAGATAGAGAACTCTCCGCCGCCAACCAGCTTGAAATCCACTTCCACACCGGTGGATTTGCCGATCCAGTTGCGCTGGATCTCTTTGGTGGATTCGGGCCAATCGATCTCGTTCAGACCTTCCAAAAGCTTTTCAGCAAAAGCAGGCTGGTCGATAACCCACTGCATCATATTCTTTTTCACAACAGGATAACCGCCGCGCTCGGACTTGCCGTCGATGACTTCGTCATTGGAAAGAACGGTACCCAGTTCTTCGCACCAGTTAACGGGCATCTCAATACGCTTGGCATAGCCTGCTTCCCAGAGCTTTTTGAAGATCCACTGGGTCCACTTATAGTAATCCGGATCGGAAGTGGCGATCATCTTGGACCAGTCATAGTCAAAGCCCAGTTCCTTCAGCTGCTTGGAAAAGGTTTCGATATTCTGCTGGGTAAAGCCGTTGGGATGGTTGCCGGTAGAGACAGCGTACTGCTCCGCAGGCAGACCAAAGGAGTCATAACCCATGGGGTGCAGAACATTATAACCCTGCATCCGCTTCATACGGGACATAATATCCGTAGCGGTATAACCCTCCGGGTGACCGGCATGCAGACCCACACCGCTGGGGTACGGGAACATATCCAACACATAGTATTTCGGCTTAGAGAAATCCCACACATCGGTATGGAAAGTGTCATGCTCTTCCCAGTATTTTTGCCACTTGGCTTCTACATTCTGATGCTCGTAATTCATGGCGGTTTTCCTTCTTTCTTACTCTTCTATAACGATCTCCCCGATATCTACCTGTTCGGCATCTGCCCACAGGCGCTCCAGGGAATAAAATTCTCTTGCATCCTCGGTAAATACATGGACCACCAGACTGCCGTAGTCCAGCAGCTCCCAGGAATTGCCACGGTGTCCCTCTCTGCCCAGCATAGGCTCGCCCAGCTGGTCAAGGGTAAACTCTGCATAGTCGCAGAGGGTCTTGACATGGGTATTGGAGGTACCGGTGCAGATCAGAAAATAATCTGCAAGGGAGCTTACCTTATCGATCTTCAGCAGCTTGATATTCTGTCCTTTTTTCTCATCCAGCGCCTTGGTCACTGCATAGGCGACTTCTTTTGCACTTAACATATTATCGTCCTCTCAAATAGCTTATACACCGGCACTGCACAAAAACCGAAGGGCCTCGGCAGATTCCGGAGATATGTCCTGTTTTTTCTCCTTGAGCATCGCAAGGGTCATTTCCAGACCCAATTTCAGCGCTTTGTCCAGGTCCGTATATGCCAACCGTCGCAACTGCTCCACACCGGGAAAATCCCGGTTCGGTTCCATATAGTCGGCAATATACAATATCTTTTCCAAGGTGGTCATATTTGGTTTGCCGGTAGTATGGCTGGCGATGGCAGACACCACCTGCTTATTCTCTCCAAAAATCCGCTGGGCTACCAGACTTCCCGTAAGGGCATGGAGAGTTTTGGGATTTTTCTCGGAAAATTCTCCCAGTACAATACCATATTCCCGGCATAAAGTCAATTGCAAGGAATCATCCAACGCCTTTGTAATATCGTGAAGCAGTCCTGCTCTGGCAGCATCGGTCACATCTGCACCCCATCGCTTTGCCAGCTCTGCCGCCGTATCCCGGCAGCCGAGGACATGGTTGACACGATTGGGTTTCAGAAGACTTACCACCATCTTCTCCAACTGTTCCATAGGTAGATTTTGGCAATCTATTTGGGTATCGTAAAGACCGTTTTGGCGGATATAATCCTCAACACCGCCGGGCAAAAAGGGTCCGGCGCATTGAAATACAAGCATACGGCGCAGTTGTGTGGAAGAAATGGCGGTGACGGGATTTTCTATGAGATAAACCTTTGCGCCCATCTCTTCTATAACGGTCTTCTGCGCAGCAATCTGCTCCAGTTCATTCTTGTCTCCACGGTAGAGAACACCGATGGATGCTTTTGCCATAATTCTTTGGGGCTCTTTCCAGCTCATAAAGGACAAGAACATATCCGTACCCATACACAGCACCAATTCCTGCTTCGGGTACTGCTGCGCCAACGATTCCACGGTTTCATAGGTAAAACTGGTACCGCCACGCTGCAATTCGATATCACAGATCTCCATCTTCTCCCCTGCTGCCAGCTGTAACATCGCTTGCCGCTGGGCGGGAGTTGCAGAATTGGACGGGAGCATTTTATGGGGAGCAACACAGGATGGAATCAACAGAAGTTTCTGCAAATCAAGGGCTTCTATGGCATATTTTGCCCCACGGATATGTCCGATGTGCGGCGGATTAAATGTACCGCCGTAGATGCCGATTCGTTCCATCCCATCGCCTCCAATCTATCAATCAGAATTTTTCAGCTGACGCTCCCGTTCTCTTTCAATGGCCTTATCAATGGCCATCTGTCTAAAATACTCGTTGCGCTGCTCGCGCACCTTTTTGGCTGCCTGCCGCCGCGCCTGCGCACCCTTGCGGACAGGATTTTTCTTGCCCATCGGGGTTTCCTTCCGCTTCGCTCTGCCGGTTTGGTTTCGTTCTGCCTGTAGCTTTTCACTGAAACGATAGATGATAAACTTTGTGCCGATCACACCGATGCCCTCAGCGCCGGTGGCTTCGCAGATCTCATCACAGACCTCTCTGGGGGTCATCATTGCGCCCTCCAGCACCTTGCCCTTTACCAGTTCCCGGGTGGTCAACTGGTTTTCCGCTTCGGCGATCACCGCCTCGGTCACACCGCCTTTGCCGACCATTAAGGTGGTATCAATGGTGGTCGCCTGACTGCGCAGTTCTGCGCGTTCCTTACTTGTCAGCATAGCCTGCCTCCTTCAGTTTTTCGTAAAACACCTTCAAGGCATTTGCCCGGTGGGATACTTGATTTTTGTCCTCCGGGGACATCTGTGCCGTGGATTTGCCCATAGGCGGATAGTAGAAGATGGGGTCATAGCCAAAACCGTTCTCCCCCACCGGCGCACGGAGCAGTTCGCCGTGTATCTCGCCGCGGGCTTGGATCACTTTACCTTCCGGAGTGACCATAGTGATGACGCAGACAAACTGCGCCTGCCGCTGTCCGTCAGGAACTTGTTCGGTGTTCTTCAGCAGTAACTGAAGTCTGCCCCAATCGTCCAACAAATCGTCAAAACCGTAGCGGGCGGAGTAAATACCCGGCTCACCGTTCAGCGCATCCACCGCGATGCCGGAATCGTCCGCCAAAGCAGGCAGACCGGTAGCTTCCATCACAGCCTTTGCTTTGATGAGAGAGTTTTCCTCAAAGGTGATGCCATTTTCCTCCACATCGATATCCACGCCCAATTCGGACTGCAGAACCAATTCTATATCGAACTTTTCAGTAATTTTACTGATTTCAATCAGCTTGTGTTTATTTTTGCTTGCTAATACGACCTTCATTTACAGCAATGCCTCCACAAAGTCTTTGGCTTCAAAGGGCATCAGATCATCTGCCTGTTCGCCCACACCCACAAATTTCACAGGGATTTGCAAAGCATCCGCCACCGCGATCACAATACCGCCCTTGGCAGTGCCGTCCAGCTTGGTTAACGCTACAGCGGTAACACCGGCAATCTCTTTGAATTGTTTGGCTTGAATCAGACCATTCTGTCCGGTGGTGCCATCCAGCACCAACAGGACTTCTTTGGCTGCATCGGGCAGTTCCCGTTCCACGATGCGGCTGATTTTATTCAGCTCGTTCATCAGATTCTGCTTGTTGTGCAGCCGTCCGGCGGTGTCGATGAGAATCACATCCACGCCCTTTGCCTTAGCAGATTGTATACCGTCATACACCACAGATGCAGGGTCTGCGCCCTCATGTTGGCGGACGATACCGCAACCTGCCCGCTGCGCCCAAATCTCCAGTTGGTCAGCCGCTGCTGCGCGGAAGGTATCACCTGCCACCATCAGCACATTCTTTCCTTCATTTTTCAGGCGGGTGGCAATCTTGCCGATGGTAGTGGTCTTACCCACACCGTTGACACCGATCACCAGCACCACAGAGGGGGTTGTGGAAAGATTCAATGCGGTATCGCCCACATTCAACATTTCCACCAAAATTTCTTTCAGTGCCTCTTTGGCTTCCTCAGTGGTCTTTAAATGACGCTCTTTGACGGTTTTCCGCAGGCGGTCAGCAGCTTTTACCGCTGTATCCACGCCCAAGTCCGCAAGGATCAGGCTCTCCTCCAACTCGTCATAAAAATCGTCGTCGATCTCGGAAAAACCGGAAAACACACTGCCCAATGTATCGGACAGAGCATTTCTCGTTTTGCTCAGACCTACTTTGATCTTATCAAAAAATCCCATGGATTGACTCCTTTATTCCATAATGCCCAAATAGGTCTCCATTTGGTTGAGGTCCAGACGGATCAACTTACTGATACCCTGCTCCTGCATGGTGACACCGTAGAGTACATCGGATGCTTCCATTGTGCCCCGGCGGTGGGTAATGACAATGAACTGGGTCTTAGTGCTCAGATTCCGTAAGTAAGAAGAGAAACGCTCTACATTCCGGTCATCCAGCGCCGCGTCGATCTCGTCGAGCATACAGAAAGGTGTGGGTCGCACTTTCAGAATTGCAAAATACAGCGCAATCGCCACAAATGCCTTCTCACCGCCGGAGAGCAGTGTAATGGTCTTAACCTGCTTTCCGGGAGGCTGCACACGGATTTCAATGCCGCAGGTCAGCGGATTCTCCGGATCCTCCAAAAGCAGTTGACCTTTACCGCCGCCGAACATCTCTTCAAAGACCGTGCCGAAGTATTCGTTGATCTTAGCAAACTCGGTAACAAAGATCTCGGTCATCTGCTGGGTGATTTCCTTGATGATACTCTCCAAGTTCTTCTTAGCGCCCAAAACATCATCCCGCTGCTCGGTCAAATAGGTATAGCGCTCGTTGACACGGGCATATTCCTCGATGGCACCTAAGTTGGGCGTTCCCAAAGCGGAGATCTTCCGCTTCAGCTCGGCGATCAGCCGGTTGCCGGCGGCAACAGACTCGATCTGTCCCCGTTTTTCTCCGGCGGTACCCGGTGTCAGGCCATAGGTATCCCACAGCTTATCAATGGTGTTGCGCTCTTCCAGCTCTGTGGTTTCTTTCTTATTTTCCAACAACGCGCAAGTCCGCTCCATAGTAAGAATGGACTTATTCTTCTCCTGAATATCGCCCTCAGCCTTGGATTTCTCAGCCTCGATACGGGCATATTCACCCAAAGCATCGGTCATAGACTGGCGCACTCTGGCAATCTCGGCGGCATTTTCTTCCTGCCGCTTCTGCTGACGGGCAATTTCCTCTTCCAGACGGCGGTTCTCTTCACCGATGGCATCGATATCTGCCAGTTTTCTGGATTTATCACCCTCGGTGGCTGCCTGCAGCACACGCAGGTCGGCAATATGGGCATTGGCGGTAGCACGCTCAGCCTCCAGCGCTGCAGAATCGGTACGCAGTGCATTCATCTGATCGGTAATACCTGCCGCAGCCTGCTCGGCCTCGGATTGTGTACCCTCCAAAGATAGAATTTGCTGACGGGTCTGCGTCAGTTGCTTTGCAAACAGATCGATCTGCGCCTGCACAGCTGCCTGCTGCTCCCGATCGGAAGCATTGCGTTTTTGCAGACTCTCCAGTTCCCGTTTTGCCGCATCTGCCGCATCACAGATAGCCTGCAGCCAGATCTCGTGCTGCCGCACCAAACCCTCTGCTGTCAACACCTGCTTTTCAGCCTCCTGCAGCTGTTCCTTGGCGGTGTTCATCTGGAACTCCACCTGGTCTGCCGCACGGCGCGCCTCCTGGAATTCGATCTCCAGAGCTTGCAATTTTTCTGTCAGTTCCTTTTCCTGGGCGGTAAGCTTGTCCAGCTCATTGGCACGGCTCAAAATACCGGCCTCTTTGTTCACGGAACCGCCGGTCATGGAACCGCCGGCATTCATAACCTGTCCGTCCAAGGTAACGATCTTAAAGCGGTTACCGTACTGCTTGGCCATTGCGATGGCAGCGTCAATATTTTCCGTCACCACGATTCTGCCCAGCAGATCCTCCATCACACCGCTATAGCGCTGGTCAAATTTTACCAGCTTGGAGGCAATTCCCACATAGCCACGGCAGTTTTCAACACCCTTTTCCTGCAGGGTTCTGCCCCGCACGGTAGACATAGGCAGAACCGTTGTACGACCGCCATTTGTCCGTTTGAGGTAATTCAGCACAGCTTTGCCGTCCTGCTCATTCTCCACAACAATCTGCTGTAAGGCGCCGCCCAATGCAATTTCAATGGCAACCGTATAGCTGTCTTCTGTGCGGATCAGCTGGGAAACAGGACCGTGGATATTCCTAAGACCGCCCCGCTTTGCCTCTTGCATAACCGCACGAACAGATTTCTGGTAGCCCTCGAAATCCTTTTCCATCGCCCGGAACACACCTGCCTTGGCAGAAATGCTTTCCAGCTGGCTGCGCAGTTTCTGCACCTGTTCAGCAAGCTCATCCCGACGCTTGGCTCGGGATTGCTGCCGCAGGGTATAGCCGGCGATGGTGTTTTGGTTGGCGGTGACTTCTTCCTGCGCATTTTTCAGCTGTTTTTTGCTCTCTGTCAGCTGATCCTGCGCCTGCTGAAGTCTTTCTGCGCCACTTTGCAAATCGGTCTCGATCTGCTGCGCTCTTTGGATGCTTTCAGCCATACCGGTTTCCAACGATTTGGCATCCGCCTCACGGGCAGCCAGATCGCCGGTAAGGGTAACCTCACGGGCGCGAAGCTCCATAAACTGCCGGGTAATGCCTTGGGCACTGGCGGTCATTTCCATCAGTTGTTTTTGGAGTTTCTCAAGCTTTTCGGCAATTGTCGCAAGCTCTGTATCGATCTGTGTGATACGGGTGTTGGCCTGCTCGAGCTGGACAGCGATGCCGCTGCTGCGATCCTCCTGTCCCTGCAGGTCTTCTTGACTGCGGCGGATATTTTCTTCGTTATGGGCAATGCTGCTTTGCAAAATAGCGATCTGTCCGTCGATCTGCTGATGGGTTCCCTCCAGCAAAGAGACCTGATCCCGCAGGGTATCCACAGCGCCGTTCTGATGGCGCAGCTGCGCGCCCATCTGCTCGGTGGAAACATACAGCTTGTTCAGTTCATCGTGGGCTTGCTGCAGCACGAAAGACGCAGAGGCATAGTCCTCCTCTGCCTTTTTGGCTTCCGCAGACAGCTTTTCCAGCTTGTCCATCCACACAGCTACCTCTACACCCTGCAGTTCATCCCGCAGTGCCAGATATTTGGTGGCTTTCTCGGACTGCACCCGGAGAGGTTCCAGCTGCAACTCCAGTTCGGAAACCTTGTCGCCGATGCGCATCAGATTATCCTCTGTGTGCGCCAATTTCCGCTCGGTCTCCTCCTTGCGGTGGCGGTACTTGGAAATACCGGCAGCTTCCTCAAAGATCTCCCGGCGGTCAGCACTCTTGAGGGACAGGATCTCATCGATTCTACCCTGTCCGATATTGGAATAACCCTCTCTGCCAAGACCCGTGTCCATAAACATCTCGTTGATATCACGCAGTCTTGCAGATTGCTTGTTGATATAGTATTCACTGTCGCCGCTGCGATAATACCGGCGGGTGATCATCACCTCATCGGAATCGTAGGGCAACGCACGGTCGGAATTATCCAGTGTCAGAGTCGCCTCGGCAAAGCCCACCGGAGACCGCTTTTGTGTGCCGCCAAAGATCACATCCTCCATCTTGGCGCCACGGAGCGTCTTGGTGCTCTGCTCGCCCATAACCCACAAAATCGCATCGGAAATATTGGATTTACCGGAGCCGTTGGGACCAACGATGGCCGTAATATCGTCGCCAAAGCGAATGAGGGTCTTGTCGGGGAAGGACTTAAATCCCTGCACCTCCAAAGATTTTAAATACACAGCTAAAACCCCTTGTCGAAAAAGTTAAAATGAATCAGTTTATTATACATAAAAAATCCCAAAATTGCAAGGATTTCTTTTGTATCTGGCGGATATATCTTTTCTGCCTGAGGGAAAACTTTTTATTGCCAAGCGGTGTCGGTTTTGCTATAATAACGGTGCTATGGAAAAGAAAACACATTTTTATGTCAGTCTGAAAAATTGGCTGACCTGGCTGGTAGCGTTGTGCATGGTTAGCTCGGCAGTGGCCCGCGTTGCGATCGTCGGTGTGAAAGGCACCGATGTGTGGAGCCAAATCTTGTTGCCGATCATAGCTGCCCTGCTTTATGCGCTGATCTGTCTGCTGTTTGGCAAGGAACAGTTTTATAAGTCTGCCATTCCCGTTTGGATGATGAGCGCCTACTATGTCTTTAAATTCTTCAGTTACGATTTCGGCAAATTCGATCTTCTGATAGGCGGTCTGTTTGGGGTGGCTCTGCTCTTTGTGGCTGTGCTGTACACCCAGATCACCTGCGGAAAGGTGGCCGCAACTGCTCTGATCCTGCCCATCGCCGCCTTCCCCTTCGCCGCACTTTTGTATCTGAACCGGGAAGCTGTTTTGGTTGCGGATTGGAAAACTCTGGACTTCTTGCTTCCGGATGCACTGATGACACTGGGACTTCTGCTGGTAGTATTTGCCATCCGCATCCACCCTATGGGCGAGTATCATCCCACCTGGGGTGACCGCACCGACGGTCGTCGTATCCGCACCGAACCGCCTATGAATCAGGTATCTCCCTATCTGATGTGGACAAGATGCGGTTCTATGAACCTGTTCGAGGAAGCCTTCGAGATCACCAATTTGGAGCGTTACATCCGTCAAAAGCGGCGGGAGGGTCTGACCTCCTTCGGTCTGATGCATGTACTGCTGGCCGCCTACTGCCGCACCCTGTGCCGATATCCGGCACTGAACCGGTTCATTTCCGGACAGAAGATCTACACCCACGGCGAGGATATTCAGTTCTGTCTGACCGTCAAAAAAGAAATGACCTCCACTTCCCCGGAGACGGTCATCAAGGTGCATCTTACCCGCACCGACACTGCTGAGGATGTTTACAACAAGGTGAACCGTGAGATTGAAAATGTCAAAAACACCCCTCTGGACTCCAGTTTTGACAATCTTGCTCACGCATTTATGCTGATCCCCGGTCTGTTCTTAAAGTTTACTGTGTGGCTTTTGCGAGTTCTGGATTATTTCGGACTGCTGCCCAGATTCCTGCTGGAACTGAGTCCTTTCCACGGCAGTGTATTCTTCACCTCCATGGGAAGCTTGGGCATCCCCCCTATCTATCACCATCTGTATGACTTCGGCAACCTGCCGGTGTTCGGCTCCTTCGGCTGTAAGCGCCGGGCGCTGGAAGTGCAGGAGGACGGCACTGTGGTGCAGAGAAAGTATCTAGACTTCAAGTTCTCCATGGACGAGCGGATCGCTGACGGTTTCTATTACGCCGCTTTCTTCAAGCACTTTAAGCGGATCATCCACCATCCCGAACAGCTGGACCTTCCTCCCGAGGAAGTCCTGCACGATATTGACTGATGAAACAAAAAATTGTATCTCAAATTACAACAGAGTGTCCCTGGCGGGACACTCTGTATTGGTATGACACCATAGGCTCCACCAACACCCGTGCCAAAGAGCTTGCCAAAGAGGGTGCACCCCACGGCACTGTGGTGATCGCCGGGTCGCAAACCGGTGGAAGAGGGCGCATGGGTCGCAGTTTTTCCTCCCCAAAGGGCATGGGGGTGTATCTTTCGGTGATCCTGAGACCCGGCTGCACACCGGACAAGCTGATGCACTTAACCTGCGCTGCCGGTATTGCCGGCAGAAATGCCGTCGAAAAGGTCAGTGGAATTGCTCCGGATATCAAATGGGCAAACGACTTGGTTTGCGGCAAAAAAAAGCTGGGCGGTATTCTGACCGAGCTGGGATTTTCCGGATCGCTGGTAGACTATGCTGTGGTAGGCATCGGCATCAACTGCTGTCAAAGAAATGCGGATTTTCCGGAGGATATCCGGCAAATCGCCACCTCCCTACAGGAACATACCGGCAGTCCCTGCTCCACTACCCTGCTGGCTGCTGCGCTGACAGAGGAACTATACGAGATGGACAAAAAATTGTTCAGCCACAAGCATCAGCTAATGGAAGATTATCGCCGCTGCTGTATCACCATCGGCAAGGACATCTCTCTATTGCAGGCAGATACCGTCACACACGGCACTGCATTGGATGTGGATAATGACGGCGCGCTGATGGTACGATTCCCCGACGGAAGCACGAAGGCTGTCAGTTTTGGAGAGGTCAGTGTCCGGGGAATGTACGGCTATCTGTAAATTTTTTATTGCTTTTTCTTGATGGATTGGTTATAATACTGGTAGAAACCAATCGAATGGAGGTTACTATTATGAAAGCATTTACGACTGTTTTGAAAATTCTGGCTGTTTTGGCTGCTATCGTGGGTGTTGTCTATGTTGCCGCTACCTATGGTGAGCAAATCGTTGCATGGGCAAGAAACCTGCTGGAGAAGATGCGTAGTCGCTGCTGTTGCTGTGACGGCGATTGCTGCGAAGGCGAGATTCAGGCATCCGAGGCAGATTTTGAAGGCTGATAAGAACACATAAACCCGGGAAGCGACCGCTTCCCGGGTTTTTTTATTTGATTGACAAATTAGGGAAATATTCTTCCGCAAAATCCACCTTTTCCACTTGGAAGCTCTTGCCATTTAAGTAAGCAAGACAACCGGAATCGGTAGTAAATCGGAAGGTCAGTTTGTAGGAGTACAACGCCTGATAGTTTCGGTCAAAATTCTTATTCAGCTTGCCGTATTTGCCGTCACCCAAAAGGGGGTGTCCTGCATGGGCAAACTGGGCGCGGATCTGATGAGTCCTGCCGGTGATGAGCTCACATTCCACCAAGGACAATCCGCCGCCGCTTGCCAATGTGACATAATTGGTCTGACAGGTCTTAGCACCGGCTTGGGGAGTATCTGTCACAAACACCCGATTTTTCTTGGCATCCTTAAAAAGATAGCCTTTTAGAATACCTTTGGCGGGTTTGGGTGTACCTTCCACAATGGCAAGATACCGCTTGTCCAGTTCCCTGTCTTTAATCTTTTGATTCAGAATCCGCAAAGATTCCGCATTTTTTGCTGCGATGACGATGCCGCCGGTGTTCCGGTCAATGCGGTTACACAGCGCAGGCGCAAAGGAATTCTCTCCTCGGGGACTCCATTCGTGTTTCTGATAGAGGTATGCCTGAATATGGTCAATGAGGGTTCTGCCGTACTCAGCGCCGTCGTGGGGGTGAACGGCAAGACCGGGACGCTTATCTGCCAGCAAGATATTTTCATCCTCGTAAACAATATTCAGCTTGGGTGTGGCCACCGTCAGATAGGCATTATCCTCCCGGGGTTTTTCAAAAAACTCATCGTTGATATACAGCTGCAGCACATCTCCCACCGACAGGCGGGTATCCCGTTCGGCTCTGCCGCCGTTGAGCTTGATCCGCTTGATGCGGATGTACTTCTGCGCCAGCGATGCAGGTAGCAGCGGAACGGTCTTGCTTAAAAAGCGATCCAGCCGCTGTCCGCTGTCATTGGCGCCAATGGTAAATTCCTTCATTATTCACTCCGATTCTTGAAATGACTGTCAATCTGCTCGGTGAATTCCTTTGCGTGGTTAAAGCCCATCTTACGCTGACGGTTGTTCATCGCCGCAACTTCCAGAATCACCGCCAGATTTCGTCCGGGCGTGATGGGTATGGTATTCATAGGCACCTGCACGCCCAAAAGCTCCATATACTGCTCTTCAAGTCCCAGGCGGTCATAGGCTTCATGCTCCTTCCACGGAACAATGTTCACCACAAGATCGATCTCATTTTCCGCCTTAACGGCACCCATACCGAAAAGCTTCGCCACATTGACGATACCGATTCCCCGCAGCTCCACATAATCCCGGATCAGCGCGGGAGCCGTACCGATGAGCTTACTGCCGGAAACTCTGCGGATCTCCACCGCATCGTCGGCAATCATGCGGTGTCCGCGCTTGAGCAGCTCCACCGCCGTCTCACTCTTACCCATACCACTCTCACCCATCAGCAGGATACCTTCGCCGTAAACCTCCATCAGCACGCCATGACGGGTGATCCGGGGTGCAAGAGCGGCAGACAGATAGGCAATGATTGCCGACACAATGTTACTGGTGGTCTCGTGGCAGCGGAGAATGGTTATATCGTGTTTCTGCGCCAACTCCAAACACACCGCGTCCAAAGGATTGTAGCGGGTCACAAGCAGCGCCGGGAAATTATAGGCATAGTACCGGTCAAGGGTCATTGCCCGTTCGGCCGGGGACAGCTTTTCCAGATAGCTGATCTCCACATTGCCCATGACCTGCAGACGCATAGGCTCAAAGTGGTCAAAATAGCCGGCAAGCTGCAAACCGGGTCTTGCCACATCCGCAACCGTCAGCTGGATGGATTCATAGTCGCTTGCCTTGTAGGCAACTTCCAATTCAAACTCCTTTACCAGTGTGGTCAGCGGCACACTATACACATGAAACACCGTCCCACGCCCCCTTTTCTTCTCGTTTATCTGCCCATATTATAACGGGGATCCTATAGAATAGCAACAATATTTTGAAAAAGTAATTTTTTTGCAAAAAAAGACTTGCTTTTTGGAAAAAACTCTGCTATCATATCTAAGCGACTGTTTTGAGCGCAACGAATTTTGATATTTATTATGCAGATAGGAGGTGCAGTAGTATGGCGAAGTGTGATTATTGTGGCAAGGGCGTTACCTTTGGTATTAAGGTCTCTCACTCCCACAGACGTTCCAACCGGACTTGGAAGCCCAATGTAAAGCGGGTCAAGGCCGTTGTCAACGGTACTCCGTGCCATGTGTACGCTTGTACCAGATGCCTCCGTTCCAACAAGGTCGAGCGGGCTATCTGATTTCCCCTGCATCTAATTACGGCATTGCCAAAAGCAATGCCGTTTTTATTTTGCCACAAAAACAGGCACCTGCTTAGAAAGCAGGTGCCTTAAATGTTTATTTTGCGTAATCCATGGAGATCCAGCCAGTGGAGATCTTTCCCCAAGTACCGTCTGAATTGGTTTCCAGGATCTGTACCTTTGCGCCATAGTACAGGTAACCGACGATGGAATTGGAAGTGCCGGGACCGCTGCGCACACGCAGGCAGTCGGCAGTGATGGTCTTGGTGACCGGCTGGGAGGTGCTGCCGGAGGAGCTGCTGTCCAAAACCACATAGTCCATAGAGATCCAACCCTCGGCAATCTTGCCCCAACGGGTGCTGCCCACGGTCTTCTGTTCGGTGATGGTCACCTTTTGGTTCGGCTTCAGGTAACCTGCCACAGCATAGTTGGTACCGGGACCGCTGCGAACGCGGAGCCAATCCTGCACCTTGACCGTGCCGGTGACGGCGCTTGTTGCGCTGCCGGAGCCGGATCCGGTGGAACCGCCGGCATTGCCGGTAGAACCGCCTGTGCTGCCGGAATCATCCAGCTGCACATAGCTGAGGCTGATCCAGCCGTTGGCAATCTTACCCCACTGCATACCGCTGCCGGAGGCTTTCTCGGTAACAGTAACCTTTGTGCCGTATTTCAGATAGCTGACCACAGAGTAGTTGGTGCCGGGGCCGCTGCGGATCAGCAGCTCATCGGCAATGACCTTGCCGGTCCAAGAGGTAGCAGCGGGAGTATCATTTCCGCTGTTGCCGCCGGAGGATTCGGTCTTATCCAAAATCACATAGTCCATGGAGATCCAACCCTCAGCGATCTTGCCCCATTTCATAGAGCCGACTGTGGATTGCTCCAAAATCTCCACCTTCTGCTTAGGCTTCAAGTAGCCAACCACAGAGTAGGAAGTACCGGGACCGCTGCGCACACGCAGCCAATCCTGCACATTGACCGTGCCGGTGATCTTGGGTTTTTCCGGCTCGGGAGTGGGTTCCGGTTCCGGAGTAGGTTCCGGAGGAGTTACAGGATTATTTTCAGGGGGTGTTTCCGGCTGCTGCGTGCTGCCGTTGACAACAGAATCATAGTTGGTATACTGCAGAGCGATCCAGCCGCCATCGAACTTACCCCAGGTGTAGCCGGTACCGTCGGCAACCTCGGTAATGACCAACTGCTGACCCTTGTTGGCAGTGCCGACACGGGTATAGTTTGTTCCGGGTCCGTTCCGCAGGTTAACATCTGTTCCGGTCACTGTGACGGTTACAGGTTTTTCCTCTGTAGCATCGTTACTGGGAGGTGTATTGCCCTGGGCATCCTGCCACTGGGCATACAAAGTCATACTCTTAACGGATGCATCCAAGACCGTCACCTTGGTGCCGCCGGACTTGGCTGTGAACCAACCAAGGAAGGTATATCCTGCTCTGGTGGGCACCGGGAAGGGTTTGGCCGTCAGATTGGAATCGTAACCCTGACTCCGGGGACTGGTCGTACCGCCATTGGCATCATAAAGCACGAAGCAGTAGTTTTCCGGAGGGGTTTGGCTGTACTGCGCATTTAAGTACATATTGGCTTCGCTGAGCCGACGGCGCAGCAGGTAGGTTCTGATCTGATTACCGGCGCTGCACCACAGTGCGAAGGCGCGGATCAGGTCATTGCCGGTGTGGCCCTTGACAATGGCTGTGTGGAAAGTGCCGCCGGTTTCGTAGGCCCACGCAGTGCCACAGTTGTAGGAAAACAGCACCAATGCATCAAACTGATTCTGGGATAGCTTCAAGCCGTACTTATCGATGATCTTCACATGGATATCACGCTCAACACCATACAAGTGGTTCCGCAGAAGTTTCTCTGCCTCCTTCTCTGTAATGCCGTTTTGCGTGTAATATTCCACCATATCGTCGGGGCACTTGGTACCGTAACCGACAGTATACTGGGTGAAGTCCCAATAAGGGGTTCTGCTGAAACCTTCCTCCAGCTTCAAAATTCTCAAGCAATCGTCACTGGCTGTCAGCGCGCTGTTATATACCAGCACGATCTGTTCTTCTTCGGGTGTTTCCGTGGCATCGGTCGCATCCGTTGCACCGGTAGCATCGGTCGACAAGGTGGCATCAGTCACATCCGTAGCGGTTGTTTCCGCGGAAACGCCCACAGGCAACAGACCAAGCAGCAAAGTCATTGCAATCAAAAAACTTGTGATTCGTTTTTTCACCGGTTTTTCTCCTTTCTTTTTGATTACTCGGACATTATAGCAGATAAAAAGCGTTATTGCAACCCTTTTTTTACTTTTATTACATCTTTGTTACCGTTTTTTGTGGCAAAATGTTTCCTTTTTATCCACTTCTTCGAAGTTTTTACCATTATTTACCAAATCGAATCGTATCAAATTGTTGACATAATTCTCATCATCTGCTTATGAGGGTAAATTCATTGCATTTTTGCTGCTTTTGTGGTATCATAACCATATCTTTTTCAGGAGGTATGGGTTATGGAACATAGAAAAGCACTGATTGCCATGAGCGGCGGTGTAGACAGCTCTGTGGCTGCATACCTGACACAGACGGAAGGCTTTACCTGCATCGGCGCCACCGCCCGTATGTGCGACCGGGCGCTTTTACAGGAAGCCTACAGCGAGCAGAGCATCCTCGATGCGCAAGCCGTTGCCCAACGGCTTGGAATGGAATTTCACATTCTTGATGCAGTTGATGCATTCAAAAGCGCCGTTGTGGACGATTTTGTCAACTGCTATCAGCTGGGTTTGACGCCCAATCCCTGTGTGCGATGCAACCAGCGCATCAAGTTCTCTTTCCTGCTGGACAAAGCTTTGGCGCTGGGCTGTGACTGCATTGTCACCGGTCATTATGCACGGATCCGGAAAGATGACACCACCGGTCGCTATCTTTTATACAAGGCAGTGGACGAAAAGAAGGATCAATCCTACTTCCTCGCCTGTCTGGACCAGCACCAGCTCAGCCACGCCCGATTCCCCCTTGGCGAGTTTACAAAGGAACAGATCCGGCAAATGGCAGAGCAGCAGGGTTTTCTCAACGCAAAGAAGCGGGACAGCCAGGATATCTGCTTTATTCCCGACGGCGATCACACAGCATTTATTCACCGGTACACCGGCGAGAATTTTGAAAGCGGCAATTTTTTGGATCTGCAGGGCAATGTTGTGGGCAAGCACGACGGTGCTGTCGGCTACACCCTGGGACAACGGAAGGGTTTAGGGCTTGCCATGGGCGCGCCGGTTTATGTATGCAGCAAGGATATGGCAGCCAACACCGTGACTGTGGGACCGGATGAAGCACTTTACACCCGGACTCTGTTGGCAAAGGATTGCAACTGGTTCCCCTTCCCCGCCCTCACAGAACCCATCACAGTCACCGCCAAAGCCCGTTCCCGTCACAACCCCCAGAACGCCACTGTTTATCCTATGGAAGACAGTTGTATCAAAGTGGTATTCGATACCCCCCAGCGCGCCATTACGCCGGGACAGACTGTGGTACTGTATCAGGATGATATGGTCGTAGGCAGCGGCACCATTACCGAAACCTATTGATAAAAACTCCGGAAGGCTGAGTCTTCCGGAGTTTTTGATTATTCGGTTCGCAGGGCAACCACGGGGTCTTTCTTGGCTGCACTTCTGGAGGGGATCAAACCGGAGAGCAGCGTCAGCAGCACACTGATGATTACCAGCACCACCGCGATCTCAATGGGCAAAATCGCCTTCAGGTTAGCAATGTCTGTCAGCGCAAACAAAATGATGTTCACAACAATACACAGAAGATATGTCACACCTACACCAAGAACACCGGAGGTAAAACCGATGATCATAGTTTCGGCATTAAACATACCCGATACATTCCGCTTGGATGCGCCGATAGCCCGGAGAATACCGATCTCCTTTGTGCGCTCCTGTACAGAGATCAAAGTAATGACACCGATCATAATGGAAGACACCACCAAAGAAATCGCCACAAAGGCAATCAGTACATAAGTGATCGCATTGATGATGGTCGTGATAGAAGACATCATAATGCCCACATAGTCGGTGTAGCGGATCTGCTTCAGTTCCTCCACAGATTTATTGTAATCGGCAATCACATCTTCCAGAATGTCCTTGTTTTCAAAACTGGAAGCATAGAGATTGATGGTGGCAGGATCGTCCAAATCCACATCACTCAGTTCACGCAGATTCTCCTCATAGGTAGTTTCGGAAAATTCCAAAATCTCGCCGTAATAGATCGCGCACTGTTCTGTGGTATAGGTAGGCAGCGCCATCTGCAAAGCACCCGCCAGCTGCTCGGTCGGCATACCGGCTGTCTGCTGCTTGACCTGCTCGGCAAACGCCTTTTTCACTTGCTCGGTCAGCATCTTACAGAACATAGATTCCAGCTCCTCATCAGACATAGTGAGGATATACTCTTCCATTTCCTTTACATTCATACCGGCCTGCTGGCTGAGCGCAGAGATCATAGTCTGTTCCATCTTCTGCCGGTCAAATTGGGACATTTGCTGGTCAACCATCGCCGTCAGTTGCTCATCAGAGGGAATGCCCAAGATCTTCACATATGCCTTTGCCTGCTCTTCCAAGGTCAGCTCGGCAATGTAAGCCCGGAATGCGGTTTCCTTATCCGCATCCGTAAGGTTTTCATTCTCCCGGAAAGGCAATCCTGTAAAAATGTCTGTGCCCGGTTGCGCTTTTTGGGCCGCAAGGGCAGCGGAATCGGCATTTTTCTGAGCAATGTACTCAGTCAGCGCTTTGGTGTAGGCAATGGAACCGGAGAGCATAGTGGAACTGGCTTTCTCACTGGGACGGATAATACCTGTGATCTTCAGCTTCAACGCATTGTCATACAAATAGCGCAGACCG
Source organism: Faecousia sp. (assembly GCA_045646665.1). Classification (GTDB taxonomy): domain Bacteria; phylum Bacillota; class Clostridia; order Oscillospirales; family Oscillospiraceae; genus Faecousia. Next base: position 20,361 of record JAZRLE010000009.1, read on the forward strand.
GTCTCCTCTTCACGAAGATCCACATACAGACCGGTATTTTCATCCAGTCTGTAACAGTCGCCGTTGAGGATCACCCGGTACTCCTTGGCACAGATCTCCTCATAGGTCCACTTCTTCTGGGTAGTATCGATCTCTCCGCCGTTAAGAATGATATCGAATGATTCTTCGATCTTATCGTGGGACTCCAGACCCATAGCAAACAGGGTCATATCGTCCAGCTCGTTATTTTTATCCACCACCAGCACGATCTCATCGTAGCTGTTGGGCCAGCTGCCGTAGATCACATCGTACTGATCCTCCAACACAGGATTGATGGGCTTGCCATCCTTACCGGGCAGCATCTCGCACCACAGGTTTGTCTTCATACCGGGCATGGTCATAGAACTGCTCATACCGGTCATATTCTCACCCATGGTAATCATAGCGGACATATCCATACCCATATTTTCCCGGAGTGCCTTGGTCAGCATTTCTTCGGTGTCGGAGTAAATGATATTGCCGTCGGGATCCTTGGTATAAACCAAAAGGTCCATATTGTAAGTATACTGAATACCGGTAAGCGCGTCAGACAGATTGTTTTCACCCTCTGTTTCCTGCATCTTCTGCTGCAGATGTTCCTTAAACGCTTTCAGGTCGTTTTCTGTAGAATCCAGATTGTTCAGCGCATTGATCATATCCGCCATCACCGACTGGGAATAGACGGCATCCCGATCGTGGGCGTCTGTATCGTCAGAATCGATACCCATAAAGGTCTGCATCAAGGTGGTGATATCCACCGTGGTGGCTTCCAATGTCAGCGGGTAAGAGGACAAGGTATCCTCCTGAACAGCATTGATATAAGTGGTCATACCGTTGGACACCGCAAAAATCAGCGCAATGCCGATAATACCGATGGAACCGGCAAAGGAAGTCAGTACCGTACGACCTTTTTTGGTAAACAGATTTTTCAAAGACAGACCAAAAGAGGTAGCCCAGGACATAGAGGGCTTGCGGACAGATTGCTTTCTGCCAAAAATCGCCCGTTGCTCCTCTTCCCGGCAATCCTTCTTCTCGGCATCACTGAGAGGTTGGGAATCGCTGATGATATTGCCGTCCAGCATACGGATGATACGGGTGGAATAAGTATCGGCAAGCTCCGGATTGTGGGTGACCATAATCACCAGACGATCCTTTGCCACTTCCTTCAATATCTCCATAACCTGCACACTGGTTTCCGTATCCAGTGCGCCGGTGGGCTCATCCGCCAAAATGATCTCCGGGTTATTCACCAGTGCACGGGCAATGGCAACGCGCTGCATCTGACCGCCGGAGAGCTGATTGGGACGCTTGCGCAGCTGATCTGCCAAACCCACCTGCTCCAGCGCCTGTTTGGCACGGGCGCGGCGCTCCCGCTTGGAGACACCGGACAATGTCAGCGCAAGTTCCACATTCTGCAGGACGCTTTGGTGGGGAATCAGGTTATAGCTTTGGAACACAAAGCCGATGGAATGGTTCCGGTAGGCATCCCAATCCCGGTCCTTAAAGTCACGGGTGGAACGACCGTCGATCACCAGGTCACCGGAGGAGTATTTATCCAATCCGCCGATGATGTTCAGCATAGTGGTCTTACCGCAGCCGGAAGGACCCAAAATAGAGACAAATTCGTGCTGACGGAACTGCAGGTCAATGCCCCGCAGTGCCCGGACAACATTATCACCGGCGGCATAATTTTTTACGATATTTTTCAGTTGCAGCATAGTGTTTCCTTTCCTAGGAGATGGTTTACTTTTTTCTGCGGAACTTACTGAAGGTAGCCTTTCGTTCATTTCCCTTCAGCAGACGGGAGATATTGCTTCTGTGCATAAAAACGATAAACAGACCCAACAGAATGCCCATAATCATGGCTGCCGGGTTTCCTCTGTGCAGCAGCGGGTACATAACCACAAAGGTCAAGCTTCCTAAAATGGAGCTGAGGGACACATAGCGGGTCAGCCACAGGCATAGAGCAAATACAGCAATCACCACTAAAGCGCAGCGCCAATCGGCAGCCAGCGCAGCGGAGATACCGCACAGCACACCCTTGCCGCCGCGGAAACCTAAAAGTGCAGGAAAATCGTGACCCAAATTCACCGCAAGACCGCCCAACAGCACACCCTCATGGGCATAACCGAAGGGAGCAAGCAATTGTCTGCCCAGCAGACAAGCCAAAAATGCCTTGCCCATATCGATGGCAACCACCGACAAGGCGCTGACCGGGCCGTACATCCGCAGAAAGTTGGTAAGTCCCGCATTTCCGCTACCCTGTTCCCGCACATCCTGATTGCTCAGGATCCGGGACATACTGACCGCGCCGTTGAGATTACCCAGTAGGTAGCCTGTCAAAACTGTGAGCAGCACAGAAAGCCACATAAATTACTCCTCCTTATCGCCCTTTTGGCGAATGGTGATCCGCACAGGGGTACCCTGCAAACCGAAGACTTCACGGATCTGGTTTTCCAAGTATCGCTGGTAGGAAAAATGGAACAGCCGGGCATCGTTACAGAAGATCACAAAATGGGGCGGCTTGGTGCCTGCCTGGGTCATATAGTAGATCTTCAGTCGGCGACCCTTATCAGAGGGCGGCTGCACACGGGAAGTCGCCTCCGCCAAAATGGAGTCCAGCGCACCGGTGGTAATCCGGCTGGTGTTCTGCTTGTGGACATCCTGAATCACCTGGAACAGCTTATCCACACGGGAACCGGTGAGCGCAGACAGGAACACCACGGGAGCATAGGTCATATAGCTCAGACCGTCCCGCACCGCCAGTTCCTTATCCCGCATGGTGTTGGTCTCCTTGTCGGCAACCGCATCCCATTTGTTCACCACAATGATTGCAGCTTTACCTGCCTCGTGGACAAGACCGGCGATCTTGGTATCCTGTTCGGTGACACCGTCGTTGGCACCGATCAAAATCAAGCACACATCTGCCCGCTCAATGGCGGCAACAGTACGCATATTGGAGTATTTTTCGATGATATCGTCCACCTTGCTCTTCCGGCGCATACCGGCGGTGTCGATAAAGCAGTATTTACCTGTCTCATTTTCAAACTCGGAGTCGATGGCATCCCGGGTGGTGCCTGCAATATTGGAAACGATGACACGCTCCTCGCCCAAAATTCGGTTTAAGAGGCTGGATTTGCCCACATTGGGTTTACCAACAATGGCAACATTGATGACATCGGAGTCCTCTTCCTGCTGCTCTTCCTCGGGGAATTGCTCCAAGCACCAGTCCAGCAAATCGCCGGTGCCGTGACCGTGGACGGCAGACACCTCAAACAAGTCGCCGATGCCAAGTCCGTAGAACTCGTATACATCGGGATTCACAGGACCAACGGAATCGCACTTGTTCACTGCCAGCGCCACCGGCTTGCGGGATTTGCGCAGCATAGTCGCCACATCCTGATCCGCGGCGGTAACACCGGAACGAACATCCACCACCATCACGATGCAATCAGCAAGCTCAATGCCGATCTCTGCCTGACGGCGCATAAATTTCAGCATATCATTCTCAGTGCCCGGCTCGATACCGCCGGTATCTACCAGAGAAAATTGCCTTCCACACCATTCACAATCCCCATAGATCCGGTCACGGGTGACACCGGGGGTATCCTCCACAATAGAGGTTCTGCGGCCGGTGAGTTTATTAAACAGCATGGACTTACCCACATTGGGCCGTCCTACGATCGCTACCAGAGGTTTTGCCATAGAAACTCACTCCTCTCTACTACTCTCATTCTACACAAAATTATGAACAAATCAACGGGAATCCTCCCGATTGTTACAACATTTACAATTTTTTCACAAACCCTACATATGGAAAAAGAGGAAGGCAGGACGCCTTCCTCTCAGCTTACGCTTTTTTCCAGCCTTAGTCAGCCTTGGCGGCCAAGACCTCGCGGCCATTGTAGGTACCGCAAGCCTTGCAAGCTCTATGAGGCATAACGGGCTCACCGCACTTGGGGCAAACAGCCACACTGGGGGCGGACAGCTTCCAGTTGGAACCGCGACGCTTGTCACGACGGGCGCTGGACACTTTACACTTAGGGACAGCCATGGATGACACCTCCTTGGTCAAACTGCTTTTTACAGCATTCTTTTTTATTCCTTATTGAGAAGCTGCTTTAAAGCAGCAAAACGGGGGTCTAACTCCTTTTCGCAGGTACAAGGTCCATCGTTTAAGTTTTTACCGCACTTGCAGCAAAGACCCGCACAATCTTCCTTACACAGCAGCTTGGAATCCATATTCAGAACGAAGATCGTCCTGACAATGTCATCCAGATCTGCCGCATCCGCCTCCAGGGGGAACACCCATTCGTCTTCATTTTCCTCGTTGGCAAGCTCGGAAACCAAAACCGCATCAATGGGAATCTCCAAATCACGGTCAAAATCCGAAGCGCAGCGATCACAGGTTCCGTGAATACAGGTGGTAATGGAACCCTTCATCACCAAAACACCGGCGGTGTTCCGCACTGTGCCGCTGGCAAGCACCGGCTCAGAAACCGGCTTACTTGTGCCGTACACAAGGTCACTCAAATCCACACTGACAGAAAAGGTTACGCTCTCACCGGGACGGTCAATAATGGATGACAGCTCCAGTCGCATAGTATCCCCCTCCTAACAGTCGTGCTTAGCTATTATATAGGTATTTATCCGATTTGTCAAACATTATTTTTGGGTTTTTCTAAAAAAATCTGTCTGTAGTTCCATCTTCCGTATTTTCCCAAAAAAGACGAAAGGCTGTTGGCAGCGCTGCCTGGGTATCCAGTTGCTCGGCACTCAGCCACACAAAGTCACCGGCGCACTCTTTGACCTCCAAGTAAATTCCAGACATATCCCATTCTATATGGGTAAATATGTGTTTTCTCTCCACTTGCATACTTATTTTTGCAGGATTTAAACCAAACTTCTCCACTTGGTTCAACGCACTTTGCATATCCAGCTTACCGGGCACATTGGGAAACTGCCACAAACCGGCAAGCAACCCCTTGTCCGGACGCTTTTGCAGTGCATACCGACCGTTGCAAGAGAGAATGAAAACAGTGTATTCTTCCGTTTTTCGCCGGCGCTTTGGGGATTTTATCGGCAGGTTCTCGGCGGTTTTGTTCTGATATCCCAAGCAAAAACCCTTGCAAGGACAATTTTCACAATCCGGAAGTCGGTTAGGACCGCAGACCGTCGCACCCAATTCCATCAGCGCCTGCGTAAAATCTCCGGCTTGTTTCGGGTAAATTGCAGAGAGCTTCTGTTGCACAGTTTTTTTATAGGCAGGCAAATCAACAGGCGTAGGATCGTCGGTGATCCGCGCGATCACCCGTAGCACATTGCCATCCACCGCAGGGGTAGGTTGATCAAAGGCAATGGAACAGATGGCACCGGCGGTATATTCCCCAATGCCGGGCAGCGCTAAAATGTCAGCATATTCCCGGGGGAACTGACCGTTGTGCTTTGCCATTACCTGTTGGGCGGCTTTTTTCAGATTCCGCACGCGGGTATAATACCCAAGACCTTCCCACAGCTTGTGGAGAAGCTCATCATCGCATTCCGCCAATGCGGAAACCGTGGGCAGCGCATCCAAGAAACGGGCATAATAGCCCTTCACCGCCTCCACACGGGTCTGCTGCAGCATAATTTCCGACACCCAAATGTGATAGGGGTCTTTATCCTGCCGCCAAGGAAGATCCCGACGGTTTGCAGCATACCAAGGAAGCAACGCCCCCGGCAGGCTGCTCATTCGCCCTTGTTGATCCACGGTACACCCCTCCCCCATCTGTTTCATTCATTGTACAACAGGGGGTAAATCAGTGTCAAGGGCAGGAATTTGGGAAAATAAATACATTTTTTCAAAAAAGGTCTTGCATTTTCAATTTTAATGTGCTATTATATGCAAGCGCTTGTGAGAGCGTGGTATGCGCCGATAGCTCAGTTGGATAGAGTGACTGGCTACGAACCAGTAGGTCGGGGGTTCGAGTCCCTTTCGGCGTACCATTAAACAGGATATCCCATCCGGGATATCCTGTTTAATTTTTATGTAAGGAAGGGACTCGAACCAATAGCAGCGGAACTGTCCGATGGATCGTTTTATAAGCAGTGGGAGAGACCATCGTTCCGAGAGCATAGCCGTATTGCTGTGAAATCAGAATGGTTTGTTAAAGAAAATGTAAACAAGCAAGCCTACATCCAAGGCTTGAAGGATTTCCAAGACGAATGCGGATTCTAACGACAGCTTTCCCGTTTACATACTCCCTTACAAACAAAAAACAGCTTGGTTAAAACCAAGCTGTTCTTTTTTATTCTTTTTAGAAGCCTGCCAAAGCAAGACCGCCTTTTGC
>JAZRLE010000010.1:0-45858 GCA_045646665.1 Faecousia sp.
GGGTCTGCCAATACCGGCATCTACGATAATAGGCAGATCGATCTCATCAATAAGAATCTGGATAAACTCTTTGGTTGCCAGACCCTTATTGGAGCCGATGGGAGAAGCCAGCGGCATAATGGTAGCAGCGCCGGCGCTCACCATATCACGGGCGGCATTCAGATCGGGGTACATATAAGGCATAACCACAAAACCTTCGTTAGCCAGGATCTCAGTAGCCTTGATGGTCTCCTGGTTGTCGGGCAGCAGATACTTGGTATCGCGCATGATTTCTACCTTAACGAAATTGCCGCAGCCAAGTTCTCTGGCAAGGCGGGCAATCCGAACAGCTTCCTCTGCGTTTCTCGCACCGGAGGTGTTAGGCAGAAGGGTGACACCTTCGGGAATGTAGTCCAAAATGTTTTCATGCTCCTTGGTGTTGGCGCGGCGAACAGCAAGGGTGATGATCTCCGCACCGGCATCCTTGATGGCTGCCTCAATGAGCTTCATGGAATACTTGCCGGAACCCAGAATAAAACGGGAATTAAATTCGTGACCGCCAATGACGAGCTTATCGTTGTGAATCATAATAAATCCTTCTTTCTTATACTTCATATTCGCCCGCGAGAATACGCAGAACGGTGTGCGCCTGATGTGCGGAGCAGAGCATAACACGAGGCGCTACCAAGCCAATGGTATCTGCCACATCGTTTGTCTCATCGCCGCATAAGTAAAACCGTTTCATAATTTTTCTTGTTCGGATGGTGTTTGGGGTATCCATACCGGCCATACCGGACGCTGCCACTAAATAACAATCGGGCAGTTGCTCCAAGACGCTGTTTACAAGCATGGCCTTAGCCTCTGCATTGTCGAATGCTTCGCAAACAACATCTGCATCTTTTAGAAGATCTGCGAAATTCTCCTCTGCGATCTTTGCCGTCACAGCTGTGATTTCCGTATAGGGTGCAATCTCTAACAGATTTTCCGCAAGTGCATCCGTTTTATGAAGACCAATCTGATTTGCCTTGTATTGCTGACGGTGCAGGTTGGTAATATCCACCCGGTCAAAGTCAATGAGGATCAGTTTACCAATACCGGCTCTTGCCAAAGCAATGGCGATATTCGATCCCAGTCCACCGAGGCCGCAAACGGCGACGGTTGCTGACGAAAACCGTTTGTGCAGGTCAAGTCCGTGGCGAGCAATCAACGCATCCATCCATTCGTTTTTAGAAGGAATCAATCAACCACCTCCTACAAAACTGACAATCTCCAAGCTGTCGCCATCATCAATAACAGTGACATCATATTGAGACTTGAATACGATGTCGCCATTGCGCTCCACTGCAATACGCTTGGGATCATAGTTTGTTGTGGCCAGATATTCTGTGACGGTTTTTCCTGCAATATCCAGCTCCACGCCGTTTACCTTTACCATAACTGCACCTCCAAAACAACAAAAAGGAAGCTACCGATTTGGTAACTTCCTTAAATAGACTTCGTTTTCCTAATACTTGCATATCAGGCATCCCTACGTTGGCATTATCCAAATCAGGTTCTCGGTCGAAGGTCACACCTTCCTCTCAGCCTGTAACACAAGCTCCCGTATATTTTATTGTTAGTGTATTATATACCTATTCCTCTAAAAAAGCAATAATAATAATTGAAGTTGTGTTTTTCCAAATATATCCAGTATATAGCGTAATACTTGCAGAAGTTTCAACCTGCTCTATTTCCCGCAATCAGCTAGTGCATGGTCTGTATTCTTGCTGTGAGCAACCAGCAGATTGTACTTTGGAAGTTTCTGTACAAGAACTATCCGAAATATCAATAATTATTTTGCTAAGGTTAAGATTTTAAGAAAGGAGGATTTCATAAAGTGGCATCTAAATTAGTACGGGCGCCTATGCCCACATCCAAGAGAGCGAAGATCTTCCAACCTTTCGATGCTTTAGTTGGCTTACGAGAAGCAATCGCCGCCAAGGAGCAAATTACAGAACCAAAGAGAGAGTTGACAGAGGATTCTATTGCAGAGATTAACAAGACCCTTTTGAAACTACAAAAAGGACAAGTCATTACCGTTGTGTACTACGGGATACACGAGCACAACTATCTCCAGCTTACCGGCCCGGTTACAAAGATTGACCCATATTGGTGCAGTTTACAGATTGGCTCTACTGTGCTAAATTTTCCAGATATCCATCATATTAATACAGACACCTATGCTTAAAGCCTACCCACATGAACCACAAAAGCACGCGGCAATCTGAACAACCAATTAGCGCTTGCTTTTTTATTACAGATTTGCTATACTACTATTGTAAGTTTCTCGTTTGGTTCGGCCAAACTTAGTTTCGCGTTACTTAGTGCTCGGGGTTATTTTGCCACCGGGCATTTTTTGTTCTTCTGCATCTTGGAATAGATGCACATATTTTTACACACCGGAGGGGGATGTCCCTCTGTAATTGAATAGTTCTGACGGCTTCGTCAATATTGCACGCAACGGATTTAACGATCCATTGCGTGCTTTTTTATATAGATCGGAGCCAATAGGCTCCCCCTACCCTTTTTTACGGGAGCCTTGGCTGCCGAGGAGATAGATATCAAACACGAGGAGATGATCCAATGCACACAATTTTGTATCGTGGCCAGACCAGGAAGTTTGGCGACAAGGTCCGAATGGATGGCCGTAAGCTGCCCGGGATCTGGGTATACGGCGGCGTTGCAAAGGGTTCCGGTGCGTACTCCATTATCTATGGAAGCGCAGATGATGAACCGATCCAAAAGTACGTTGTCTACACGGAAACCGTAGGTCAGTACATTGGTCTGGATGATGTTCACGGTAAACGAATCTTTGAGGGAGACATCCTCAGGGCTTTGAACGGATCCCTGTTTGTTGTGGAGTGGGACAACGCCCATTCCCGCTTTATTGGTTATACCGTGGAAGGACATTATGAGGTGCAGATCGACAACGTTTCCTATAAGGAAATCATCGGCAACATCCACGATAATCCGGAGCTGCTGACCGTACAGGAAACGAACTAATTCACGAAAGGAAAATGACATTATGAAAGCAATCAGTACAGGAAATGTATATCGCATCTACGATGATACATTGAAAACTTATGACAAACTGCCCGCACAGCCTTATGTGGTCCGATTTGCTATGCAAACAGGCTTCTACCTGGAACGCTATGCGGATATTGAGGTAACAGAGAGTAAGATCTACGGTGTCCACCCGGAAAAGGTTCAGAAGGTTCTGGACTCCTTTGGCCGGTATAACCGCAGCCTTGGTGTGATCCTCAGCGGCGACAAGGGTATCGGAAAATCCCTGTTTGCCAAGATGCTCGCCATCGAAGCAATGAAGAAAGGCCTGCCGCTCATTATTGTTGACCGGCATATCGGTGGCATTGCCTCTTACTTGGAGAGCATTGAGCAGGAGGTCATGGTTTTGTTTGATGAGTTCGACAAAACCTTCGGTGAAGTACACTCCCGGGATGGAGAGGCTTCTCCCCAGTCTACGCTGCTTACGCTCTTTGACGGTGTATCTCCGGGCAAGAAACTGTTCGTGATCACCTGCAATGAACTGCGCCGGCTGAATGACTACCTCATCAATCGTCCGGGCCGTTTCCATTATCATTTCCGCTTCGATTACCCCTCTGCGGAAGAAGTGCGGGCCTACCTGAAGGACAAGCTGCCCCGGAAGATGTATGACCAGATCAACGAAGTCGTTGCCTTCTCCAAGAAGGTGAACTTGAATTACGACTGTCTGCGTGCCATTGCGTTTGAGATGGGCAGCGGAATCAAATTCAAGGATGCGATCCAGGATCTGAACATCATCAATGTGGAACGGGAGAACTATCAAGTCAGTCTCTACTTTGAAAACGGTCATGTAGTTACCGCCAGAAATGTCTACCTGAATCTCTTTGATCAGGATGATGCCTGCGTGGATCTGTATGACCGGAAGGGCTGCTACATCGGCTCTGTTTCGTTCAACACAGGCGACTGCATCTACGATCCGCATTTGGTAACTAACATGGTGCGTCCGGAAATGCTGTCCATTGAATTTGCAACAGAGGATTGCAGCAATATGGTTGAGCAGCTGAAGAAGGAGAAAGTGAAGTATCTCACAATTTCCCGCCACGGTATGAGAAACCTCCACTATGCGGTGTAACAAGCCGACTATCTATCTGAAAGGAGAAGCACAAATGAGTGCGAAAGAAAGCAACGTGCTCCGTATGAAGGAGCTTATCGAAAAATTGAAGGAAGCCGATGTGGCATATTACCGGGATGATAATCCCATTATGTCAGACCGGGAATACGACGAGTTGACTGCCGAGCTGCAGCAATTGGAATCCAAAACCTGTGTGATTCTATCCGGATCTCCCACACAGCGGGTGTCCGGTGAGATCCTGGAAAGCCTGACACCAGTTCCCCACACCAGACCTATGCTGTCCGCAAACAAGACAAAGGATGTGGAAGCGCTGGTGAAGTTTGCTGGCAAATCCCAGGTTATCTTGTCATGGAAGCTGGATGGCCTTACGCTGGTTCTGCGGTATAAGGACGGCAAACTGGATCAGGCAATCACCCGGGGTACGGACGGTATCATCGGTGAGGATGTGACACATACGGTGAGAACCTTCCTGAATGTGCCCCTTACAATCCCTACAAAGGATGCGTTTGAGGTCCGCGGTGAAGGCGTCATCTCGTGGGAACATTTTGAACTGATCAATTCCGGTCTGGAGGAACCCTACAGAAGTGCCCGGAACCTGGCGGCCGGCAGCACGCGCAAGCTGGATACAAGTGAGTCTGGAAAGCGATTCCTGGAATTCTTCGCATTCGACCTTGTCAGTGACTACCTGGAGCCTCGCTCCAAACTGGCTCAGCTTCAGCTTTTGGAACGAAACGGATTCTCTGTGGTCCCCTATGTCTATCTTGATGCGCTGCACAAGCCGGACATCATCCGGGATGCGATCCAGAAGTTTGATCCCGAGAAATTTGCCTATCCTGTCGACGGTCTGATTATGGAATACGATGACCGGATCTACGGTTCCAGTCTGGGCGCTACTGGACATCACGAGAACCGTATGATCGCCCTGAAATGGGAGGATGAAGTTGTTGAAACCGAGTTCCTCGGTGTCAGACTGGCAACTACCAGAACCGGTATGGTGAGCATCACAGGTCTGTTCAAACATGTGGAGCTGGGTGGTACAACGGTGTCCCACGCTTACCTGCACAATCTGGACATCTTCGATGAATTCCAGTTTGGTATCGGTGACCGGATCCAGGTCTACAAAGCAAATATGATCATCCCGCAGATCTACAGTAACAGGACACAGAGCAACACCTTTGTGCTGCCGATGACCTGTCCCTGCTGCGGTGAGCCTCTTGTTGCCAAGACTACATCCGGCGGTACCCGCCAGCTCTACTGTGAGAATCCTGGCTGTACTGCAAAGCTGATCCGTAAGTTTACCCATTTCTGTTCCAAGACCCGGATGAATATCACCGGCATTTCGGAGCGGACCATGGAGAAGCTGATCGGCAACGGCTGGGTACACACCTTTGGAGATCTCTACACATTAGAGAAGCACAAGGCTACCATTGTAGAAACAGAGGGCTTCGGCGAAAAGTCCTTTGCCAGACTCCAGGCCGCCATTGAGAAGAGCCGCCACTGTACGCTTGCAAAGTTCATTGCCGGTCTGGGTATCCCGCAGGTAGGACGCCACGCCGGTCGCGATTTGGAGAAGTTCTTTGACGGCTCCTGGAACTCATTTGAGCAGGCAATCCGGGACGGTTTTGACTTCACGCAGCTGCCGGACTTCGGTGAGACTATGCACAACAATATCTACGCCTGGTATGCGAATGCGGAGGAAGCAAAGCTCTGGAAGCCGCTGCTGGACCATATCATCTTTGAAAAGGAGAACAGTACCATGTCTGTAAACAGTAACAACCCCTTCGTCGGAAAGACCGTTGTGGCCACCGGTAAGTTAGAGAACTACACCCGTGACGGAATCCAGAACAAGCTGTTGAGCCTGGGAGCGATCCCTGCTTCTTCTGTTACCAAGAAGACCGATTTTGTGATCGTTGGTGAGAATGCAGGCAGCAAGCTTTCCAAAGCGACTTCCCTGGGCATTCGCACGCTGACGGAAACGGAGTTTGAAGCAATGCTTTCCGAATGACGGAGGTAACTTATGCTCAAAAGTGGTTTATATGTGGCTGAAAACAACGAGAGCGTCTACGATGCATATCGAATCAAGATGCAGGTCAAGGAAACACGCAAGTCATTCACCTTTGAACTGGTTGAATTTTTCAGCCACTACAGTGCGTCTAATATCAAGATGCTGTTCCATGGTACGAAAAGGTTCCAGTTAAAGAAAGGTGAAGGCGCACACTCGATCCGGTGTTTGAGTGACGACAGTTTTGACTTCTATCCGTATCAAGGCGGTACTCCCTATTCATTTAAGCTGATAAGCGACAAGGCCGATGTGGTAGCTGAAGATACCTCTAGTGAGCGGACGAAGAAAGCATTTGAGCGTTTCAAGCTCCAATGGATGCTTGACCACGGTTACACCCTGGCAGATCTCATAGAGTGCATGGAAGTTATGATCCAAGAAGACGAACAGGATGGCCTGCGGACTAAGCTTTCGGAACTGTTTGATCGTTGGGAGTTTGGCGTCGGTTTTGCAGACGGTTCTGTCTGGCCCTGCTATGACGAGTACATGCAGAACGAAGCACTGGAATCCGGTGAACGGTTTCTTCTGATCTCAGTCTGTGAACGGGACATCGCAACGGAAGTATTCCCTTCCCTTGAAAAAGCCTGGAAACAAATGATGGACGAGCTGAAGGATGAATTCACCAAGGGAAACAAGCCTTCGGAGTGGAAAGAATACGAAGATCTCCCACGGTATGAATGCGATGACTTCTGCTTCACAGAAACCACAGCATGGTCGAATCTGGATGATGATAACAACTGTGATTGGCTGATCATCCCTATCGGACAAAAGTAATAAATCTACGGTTGGAGCAGGGACTTCCCTGCTCCGATCTTGCAAAGGAGTGTAATGTTTATGAGTAAACCAAGCACGCACATTTATGGAACATTGGAGTTTCCCATATTCCGGGGCTGTGCTGCCTTTATCAAAGAAGGCAATAGGAGCCGCAGGACTTCGCCTGTAAAGCATTTTCTTACTCTGCGTTCCGGTGTGATCTACATCGAATGCCGGGACGAAAGCTACATGCTGCATCCACCGGTCAGTACGACAAAGGAGGTTCCGGTATGATTTTTAACCAAAACGGTGCTACCTTCACCTATGACGGTATCACATACACTATTGGCGATCGCGTCATAGCTACCGATGAAAGCGCATATGAAGGGCTGTTTGGAACCATTCTGGAGATTCGCACCGGTAATGACAAGAGCACAGATAACGATACCCCGGATTTTCACTGTGAATTCATTCCACCTGCACTTCCCGCAGAGGTAGTTGCTTTGGAGGCCCGTTTTTCTGCACTTTACCAGCAGAAAAAGGCGCTGGACGATATTACCCTGGACGAAGTAATCATGGCACCGAAGATGATCCGTGTGATCAATCCCAACGGTGTACATTCCATCACAGTCTATACCGTGCATGAGGAGTGGGTATTGGGCGGAGATTATGGCGAAAACCGCTACCCTGCCCTGGATCCGGATCATGCAAAGCTGCGGATGACCAAACTGATCCACAATGACCGGACAGAAGGATGCATTTCCAAGTGGCGAGAACACGGGGCTGTGGAGGAAGAAGTCACCGGAGAAAATTACTATGAATGCTGGGTCCAGGATGAATACTGCGAGAACCATTACAAGGTCACTATTGAAACACAGTCCATTCCCATTTCGGAGGATGTTTTCACTGAAATTGGAAAGGCATTCGTTGACCGAATCCTTCGAAATCACTTTGCAGAGCAAATTGAGGACTGGGAGGAAATATCCGGACTCAGTGATGCGCAAATTACTGATATGGTCGCACAACCCTATGTACCGGAGAAGATTCGGAAGCAGCTCAAAGAAAACGGATACCTGGAAGAAACTTATTGGGAATATGTTTCCGAAGCTGCCTTTGCGATTGTGAAGGAGTTCACTGCATCTGTGAAGAAAGGCAATGAATCATGAGTAAAGAAACTGCATTTTTCGCTGGGCTTCCTGTTTCTATTCCGCTTCGTATAATCAACACCGGAGAAAGTCACCTCAGTAGAACGTACTGGTTCAGTTCCATATTTACAAGTGGAAGTCAGAGTATTAATGGTCTTCTGGTTGCATATCTGAGAAAGCAAAGTATTCCCTATACCCATTTTTAAGGTCAGGTCTGGTTTGTATGGAATGGCTGCTGGTGCCGATGCGACTATGAAACTGAGGGCTTAGATGTCCGCTATTATCTACTGGAGTATATTCAGAACTGAAGCATACTCAAATTTTCTGCGGCACCGGATCTACCGGTGCCGACATTTATATTATGGAGGTTTCTATCATGGATAGAGAAGAATTGTTTAAAAACATTGAGAATATGACCGTTGATCTTGATGACACATTCAAGTTTCACTGCACGCAATGCGGTAAATGCTGCATCCACCGTGAGGATATCATCCTCTCTCCACGGGACATCTACAAGATGGCAAAGGAGCTGAACATGCATCCTGTTGCCTTCTTTAATACCTATTGCCGGTCCCATATCGGAGATGTATCCAGAATTCCCATTGTCCGGCTCAATTCTGTTGGGTCTGATGATCGCTGTCCGCTTCTAAAGAACAACAAGTGCTCTGTTCACAAGGTCAAGCCGGCAGTGTGCGCATTGTTCCCTCTTGGCCGCTATGTTGCCACAGATGCAAGGAAGGATGTTTCTTCCCGGATGGATGGTGCTGAGGTTAAATACCTTCTGCAACCTCTGGAATGCGGTGATGAGTCTGAGACCCACACCGTCCGCGATTGGCTGTCTGGCTTCGATATCTCTCTGGAAGACGAGTTCTTCATAAAATGGAACACAGCGATCCAGCAGCTTGGAGATACCCTCAAGAAGCATGAGACTAAGCAGGATATGTTGGTGATGATGGAGATTTGGGCAGTAACCAGGGTGGTCATGTATCTGAAGTACGATATTAACAAGCCCTTTATGCCTCAGTTTGAAGATAATTGCGCGGGTATGATGGAGCTGCTCAAGGATGTGCCCAAGCTCAGAGCAATTCTCCATAAGGCCCACGCGGATGCCACGAAGCAGAAAGGAGTTCCCAATGCCCCGTTTGCAATGTGATCCGTCGGTTTGTGACGAGTGTATGTACATCGGTGACGGAGACTTTGTCTGCTCCTTGCATTTGGAGGATCCGGAGAAGGCCATGGTAGTTGAAGACTGGGAACCAACGGAAAACTACCTACAGTGCGGAGGACACCCATATGAATGAGATAACGCTTCTGGAAGCAATTCATCTGCTTCGAATGCACAAAAGTAAACGCCAGAATCTGATCTTCAAGGTCACCTTCGACGAAGGGATCACCCGCGCAGCCCGCTTTGGGAAGTACTGGAATAAAGTTATGAAGTCTTGGACCTATGTGGTCCAGGACGGAGAACACGCTCCTGTATTTGCCTACAGCGAACGGCTGGCGGTATCCGCGATTATGTCTATCAAGGGTATGGATCTGTACTTCAATTCAATCAGGTATCATATTTCCCTTTGCATTGATACATAAATGTCCTATAAATAACAATAACGGCGGTGCAATCACACGATTGCACCGCCATATTTATAGCGTCAAGGCAACTAATTGACTGTTCCAATTCTTTTAATGTCAAAACGATTATCACCTATCCTAGGGACTATGAGCCATATGATTTTCCCTTGAATTTCATCTTTGTGGACCTGCCCAATTTGGGAATAACGGCTGTCGAGAGATTCCTCACGATTGTCTCCTAAGACGAAGTAACAATTTTCAGCAACAGTAATTGGAAAATCCAACTCCCCCTTTTCGTAAGTAGGTGTTAATGCATAGGGTTCATCCAAAGCAACTCCATCAACATAGACCAACCCGGATTCATTATCAACATCAACTGTCTGCCCTTCAACAGCAATTATTCTCTTGATAATACATTCTCCATTATGGAAGCTGTTTTTCGCCACCACAACAATGTCACCCTGGACATATTCACTCACCAGCCAATTGCGTTTCATCAATAGGAAATCGCCATTAAGTAATGTGTTTTCCATAGATTCTCCCTGAACACGAACAGGAAGAAAAAGAGAGAAGAATAGAACCAGCGTCGCGCCTAAAGTTATATAAAAGTACAGTTCGCTTTTCTTGCCTTTTTTGCTCTTATTTTCATTTTCCATGCTATAATCACCGCCTATCATATAAAATCATAGCACATCTAAAAACCAAATCAACTTATGTGTCGTAAATGGCCATAATTGTGGCGTATGTGGCAAATTAGCAACGATAACCTAAAAAGCACAGGCAACACCTTTCGTGTTACCTGTGCTTTTCATAAGCTATTCAAATGCGCAACCACGCGGAAAATCCCGTTTTTCTTTGTGATATCCAACTTGCCATTATATTTTTCTACACATCTGGCCACATTCTTTAATCCAAAACCGTGATAGTTTCCTCTGAAGCGGCGAAGATGCTTTTCCGTATACGGGTTGGAAACCTCATAAAATAAAATGTTGTTGTGTTTTTTGAGCTTAAGATTTATTTTGCGCTGATCTTCCGGTAACGCAACGCACGCCTCAATTGCATTATCTAGGGTGTTACCAATGAGTACATATAAATCTGCAGCTGTAACAAACAACTCCGAGGAGACCTGAACATCAATTTCAACTTCGACGCCAGAGTTTTTTGCAATTTGAAAATACTCGTTCAGTATAACACTTACAATTCTGTTATTCACATCCACAACACAGGAGATGGAATCCAGCATTTCCTGAACTTCTGTCAGAGCAACACTTGTTGAATCAACTTGCGCCGCCCGTAGATACTTACTAATATCATGCCACAGGGCACGTGTTTCCTCCTGCTGTACACGCAACTGGTCGTAGTATTCTTGCTGCATCGCATAATGGTGTTCCGCTATTTCAAAGTCTTTCTTGATCTGAGCTTGTTCGCTCGTTTTATTTGTGAAATAAATCATTATGATATTGGTGTAGAGCAAACCTATCAAAACGATCAAGAATAGTGGGTGCCATTCAAAGTCTTTCACGAAGCATTGCCATGCAAACAAGAAACATAATAAAATACTGATTATCCAACAAGGTGACACAGGCAACAGTATCTTGATAGACATCCGGCTATGTGACTTCCTATTTATTACACAAATAATGATTACAATTCCAAACAGAAGGATATGATTTGCAACCAAATACAGCGCTCTGGACGCATAATTGTCCATGAGGGCATTGGAATCAACACCACAACTTTGAAAGGCTATCGCAGAGCCTACATCCGTAACAGCAACAATAGCGCAAAATGCCACGCCTGACAATACCCCTTGGAGCATTCTTGCATCGAATATCAGCATACTTACAGCCCATACACCAATAAATGCCACTCCTAAGCGGGCAAACGCCATATCATCTTGCAATGATAAAAACGTAATAACTCCACCAAACAGTCCATATAAAATGATCCTCTGTAACAAGGAAGCTCCGCGCTTATTAAAAAGGCTTCCTAGAAACATATGAATCATCCACAATTCTGCTATTACGCAGGCAACTTCTACAAAATAATACATTCTCATCTCCCTAAGTAAGCATGCAGTTGGTCTTCAAATTCCTGCTGCTTTCTTCGGCTAATGGGCACCACAGCCCCATTTGTAAGGTGCAGTTCTTTTGCCATAGCCGTCTTAACATGCACAAAGTTTACTAAATAACTTTGATGCGGCGAACCAAAGTACCCATTCGGTAGATCTGTAACTATCTCTTTCAGTGTTGCTCGGAATGTATACTCTTTATCCATTGTATGCAACACCGTATGATGATTAAATACTTCAAAGTAATATATATCGTTCATCCGGATTACATGAGATATTCCATCAGTCGTGAAGATGAAGCGATTAGCTTTCACCTCACAGATTGCTGCGCCTAAGGCTTTGCTAAGTTGCTCTTGAATAATTGGTTTTGTCAAATACCTAAACGCAACGCCATATCCACGAATGGTATATGCAGTACTGTTAGTCAGGAAAATTATGATTGGTGCTGTTTCCTGCGCAACCAGCTGCTCTGCAATATCATACCCATTAGGTGCATTCATTTCGATGTCAAGAATCGCTATATCGAAAGGATGCTTAGTATTTTCGGCGTATAAGTCTGCAGCTTTTGTAAACGATGCCACTTCCAAATTACCGGTAGCATCATATTTCTCCACAGCAGCTCGAAGCGCATGAAGATCCTTTGCTTCATCGTCACATATGGCAATACGCATACGAGCCTCCCCTTTGTATCTCATAATTCTGTCTTATAAAGTAACCGTGCAAACTCAATCAACAACGAACGCTTCTTCTCATCCATATGAAGCGCAAGATCAAAAAGCTCGCTAACATCCCCTTCGGTAATCACCGATTCTGAAAACAGCGTATTGGCATCAATCCCTAGGCAAGCAATCAATGCCTGCAAGGTTTCTATTGACGGCAGGCATTCTCCACGCTCAAGCTGTCCAACAAAGCTCGGGGTTTTGTCAATTTTCTCTGCTAATTGCTCTTGTGAAAGTTCCATAGCAATCCGCCTATCTCGGATGATTTGAACAAGTTTATCTTGCAAATTATTCATCGGTCTCGCCACCTATCTGTATGATGGCACTATTATAACCGAAATGGACAATCAAATTAATTAAGTAGCACTACTATTATACAGTAGTGCTACTGTTTTATCAATACCATCTTTCTTCCACATACGACACTAAAACCACCACCTACGCCAAATCGCTTGATATCAAAGTCCGAATTTGATAGAAGAATAATGAAGAAAGGGTGATCCAGTTGATCAAACATCTGTCCCACTCCTTAGCGGAAACGATTGTGAATTCCGGAGCTGGGAGAAATCACAGTACAGCTGCTATAGCTTTCGGCTTAGAGTTAATCTTTACATACTTCTTTGGCACGGCAATTTTAATGATTATCTCTTTTCTCTGCGGGCAGCCCTTGGCGTGGCTTGTCTTTATCCTTGGGTTCGCTCCTCTTAGAACCACGGCTGGCGGATTTCATGCAAAGTCACAACTCTCTTGCTTTGTGGTGTCCTCCGTGATTTTTCTCTTATCCATGGTCATTTCGTTCCTTTGCTCATGGGCAAGCATCGTTTATTTGCTGATATGCTTTGTAACGTTGATCCTGGTACTGTTACTATCCCCTGTTGAGGCAGTTAATAAAAAACTCACTCAGGAGCAGCGAACCAAAAATCGGACTCGTAGTTTGATCATTTCCGTCATTAACATCGTAATTACATTGTTATTTTGCGTGATGAATGTTGTATCTGCATTGATCAACCTGTATTTTGCAGGGGTCGCCATGGCTGCAGCTTCACTCATCATCGCCAAAATAAAAAATCACTGAAGGGAGGATAATTGTATGAAGGCAAGAATTATGAATGGTATTATGAAGCTGGCAGGGTCTGTTGCGGCATTGGCAATGGTTTGTGCCGTTTCCAATCTGAACAGCACTTGCCTGTTCCTGGCATATCAGCCTGATGTACCTGAAGAACTGGTGCGTTAAACTGATCCCCCCTAAAATTCTGTAAAGGAGATTATCTTTATGAAGAAATCAAGATTGATTGTAACCCTGATGCTCGTCGCTCTGTTGGTTACCTCTATCGCAATCCCCGCAATGGCTGCAACCAATGCCGGTGCCGACATGGATACCGCGTTGTGGTTTGCCAACGGTAACAGCGTTGCGCATTCAATGACTCCTATGACCAAGCAGAACGCAAGTCAGTGGAAGGTTAGCATTATCGAGAACCTTGACGATGTTGAAGCCACATACGCTATGCTGTGGACTCTTGGCAGCGAGTGGAGCTGGTGTGTTGGAAGCAAAACCGAAACTCATATCCATGGCTCTTTCACCGGTGATTATGTTAATGCCTCTCAGGTCATCGGCTGGGATTTTTGGGCTGGTGCTCTGGTTGATGTTGACGTTGTGAATAATATCTACAACATTGACATCCTCTGGAATACCGACGCAGCATAACACTAATAAGGGAATGGGCTATGCCCATTCCCTTACATTTGATTATTGAGATTCAACGGATGTGATGCATATGAAACTAAAAAGAATAGTTGTTGCTTTTACTATGATATTCACCGTACTTCTGTCATATCTGGTAATTTGGCAGGTTCTTAAATCTCAGGCTTTCTTGTCAAAAGACATTACTAACCAAACTATGCCAACTTCTTCCTTTCCGCCTAGCGAAACAACGCAATCACAAGATCTATCTCCAGAGTATCTAAACATTCAAACGGTAAAACAAGCTAATGGTAAAAAAGTCGCCAAAAACATTCCCATTGATGAGTTTTACTCATTTAAGATTGACGCTACTGTAAACACTACAAATGTGGAGCAAATTGGCACTTATGAATATATACCCTATCAAATAACCACGGATCAAAGAACCGCGCTTTTTGATGCCTACTTTCAAGAACGAGCAAGCGAAGTATATCATCACACCGTTGGCAATAGTGATAATTGGCAGCTAAAAACCGAATCAGAGCATTATTATTTTGGCTATAGTGGAACATATATGCATGTTATCGAACCACTTTTCTGTCTTTATAATGTGAATACTGGACCAGCTATTAATTCTGCCCCTTTACCTTCATTGGACGAGGTTAGCTTTACATTAAATGAAGCAACTGCCCAATGCACGCCGATCATAGACTCACTGGCGGGAGGTAGCGAGTATGAAATTGATAAAGTACTCCCTATAAAAACAGTAGTGCCTTCTGCTGAAGACTGTTACTGGATTACATATCGGCGAATAATTGACGGAATGCCATTGACTGCGCATTTTGATTTAACATTTTTTGTTACCAACTCTGAAGTGATTAAAATATGGGGTTCTTTGTATGATTTGGAATCTCTGACAATGGATTCATACATCATTACTGTCGACGAGGCTATTTTGAATTTAGAGAAGTATGCCTCCTTGATTGATGGTGATTTTTTCTTTAAAGAGGTACCGACATCCGTTACCGAAATAACTTTCGAATATTTAGCGATTCAAAACGCAGACATGCGTATTTTTGTAACCCCAGTTTGGAGATTTAGAGTAGGCTCGGACGAGGAACAACGTTTACGAAACAGCGACACAGTTGTCGCCATTAATGCATTGACTGGCGAATTAATTGTAGAAATAAGGGGAAGATGATGTACAATTCAATGAAAATTAGATTAAAAGAAAAAGTATTTTCACTTAACACAGCTTTGTGTGTCATTATCGGATTCATTTTATTAATGTGGTTTTCGACCACTAACTGGTTTCAATATAATAACTTGATTGGTTATGCTTCATTCTCAGATATGTGTAGTGACTATGTAAACGAGGTAATCACCGCCCATGCCAGAAGCGGTTTTAATTTATTCGCACCAATATTCGCTGTTTTACCTTGTGCCACCGTCTTTTGCGACGACTATAATAGCGGTTATCTTCGGGCCATATTTCCTCGCTCCGCAAAACGCAAGTATCTCTCTGAATGTATAATCTGCTGCAGTTTGTCCGGCGGTCTCGCAGTATTAGTTCCAGATCTGCTTTGTAGCATTGTTTTCTTAGTGTTCGCTCCACCTCACGTTCCAGACGAATACGGGGCAACGCTTGCTTTATATTCATCGTTCGAATATATTTGGGACGGTCGCCTTGTTATTTTAGTTTTTTTATTATTCTCCTTCTTATTTGGAGTTGTTTGGGCGAACATAGGTCTGTGCATTTCTGCTTATACGCCCAATCGGTATGTTGCCCTTGCAGCCCCTTTCGCGTTGTATTACAGTATCCATCTAATATTACAGAGAACAAAGATCTTTGAAGTCTTATCTCCTGTCAATATGATGCAGCCCAGAAAAGTAGATTTCCAAAGTCTATTGTTCCCCCTAATTTATCAGCTCATTTTATTGATCGGAGCCATATGTCTCTTCTATCGTCGCGCTAACAGGAGGCTCCAAAATGTTTAAAGTATGCCACCATCAACTGATGCGTTCTTTTTTGTCTCCAAGATTCTATGTTGCTCTTCTTATCGGCATTGTAGTTCATTCCCTAAATATCACACCTCTTATTACATATGCCGAATCTATCTCCGAACCTGTTTGTATACTAGACGGCTTCATTTTATTCAACACTGACATTTTTTCTTTGGCAGCATCTTCGTTGGGCGTGATCCTACTGGTGTCAGATATCCCCTTCACCACACAAAATGAGACCTACACCCTATTGCGAATTACCCGAATCGAGTGGGCTGCCGGAAAAATTCTGTATCTACTGTGCTCATGCACTATTTATTACCTGGTTGTCTTCTCTTCCGGTGCCATTCTTTTGGCCAGTAATGCTTATTGCTCCAACATCTGGAGTCAGCCACTATATTTGCTTGCAACCGATACATCAGGCACCTTACAATCCCAAGTTGGATTGAGCTTTCCTGGCTACATAATTACTGCATTTCAGCCGTTTCAAGCTTTTATTCTATGCTTCATGTACAGCATTGCCTATGCCTTTGTCCTGAGTCTTGTAACCTTTTGGTTTAACCTGAAATGTTCCTCAGCCACCGGCTATTTCCTGTCCGTGATGTTCCATGTGATCAACTACTTTATGACAAAGATCTTCCCCACGAAAGCCTTTTGGAAATATTCTATTTTGGCAAACAGCTCACTTGGATATCACCGATATGAAGTATACGCAAACAGCCATAATCTTCTTACGATAGAGCAATCCTGGTATATGTTCATAATAATCGAACTTTCCTTGTTTGCACTAATTCACTTCGCGGTTAAGAAATACGATTTTAGAATTACTGTTGGAACAAACCAATGAGCAAGCAGTAATTATTATTGGAGGATATTATGAACCAAATCATAGTAGATCAC
This sequence comes from Faecousia sp., assembly GCA_045646665.1. GTDB lineage: Bacteria > Bacillota > Clostridia > Oscillospirales > Oscillospiraceae > Faecousia. The sequence continues at coordinate 17,052 of JAZRLE010000010.1, forward strand.
ATTTCGAAATCTTTTGACGGGAAAACCGTCCTGTGTGATGTAACTGTATCCTTTGAAGAAGGAAAAATCCACGGAATTATCGGCAGGAATGGCTCTGGAAAGACCGTTCTTATAAAAACCATTTGCGGTTTCATCAAACCCGACTCGGGAACGGTTACTGTGTCTGGTAAGCTTATCGGCAAAGATATGGATTTTCCACAGAATGTCGGTGCAATTATCGAAGCTCCCGGCTTTCTGCCAACGCAAAGTGCATTTAAGAACTTGATGTATCTGGCTTCCCTTCGCGGCATCATTGGAAAGATTGAAGTCAGACGAGCAATTGATCTTGTCGGACTCAATTCTGACGACAAAAAACACGTCGGTAAATACTCCCTGGGTATGAAGCAGCGCCTTGGTCTTGCACAGGCAATTATGGAGGATCCGGATATATTAATCCTTGACGAGCCGATGAACGGGCTCGACAAAGAAGGTGTCTCCGACATCCGGAAGCTCCTGCTGCAATTCAAGGAGCAAGGAAAGACCATTATCATTATCTCACACAATTCTGAGGACATCGGAATGCTGTGTGACACAGTACACGAAATGGACAAGGGTATCCTAACCCGCATCTCATAACAGTTTTCTAACCAACTACGACACCTTATTGACCACATGCGCCAAAACCATTGAATAACAATCTACAATTCATTAAAGTATAAGTTGCAAGCCTCTGTTTGCACTATTACCAGCATTATCAAGGAGTATCACTATGAAACTACATAAAGCCTTAAGTCTGTTTTTATCTCTCGTCATAACCTTATCCCTTTGTGTGCCTGCATATGCAGCAGGTAGCAACACACCCACAATAGATGACATTCTCGCTGATTACACCGATGAGGAACGTTTGAACGATGCCTATGCCGGTGTTATTGATTCTGATATTAGTCAGGAATTCCTTGACTCCATCTGTGTTGGCATCACAGATTCCACCGGAGCTCGATCAGTAGAATCCGATTATGATATCACCTACTCTGTCCGAAATCTTGGGCAAACTTCCTCTGGAGATGTTTATGCTGTCACAGCAGCACAGAAAACAAAGAATGGTTCTAATACTGTACACGGTGTAGATGCATGGCTTTCCTTAGTATGGGTCGACCACTTTGGCACGCAGAACGAACTCAAGTCTGTCAGCGGCGGATGGGATCCCCATGGTATTGAACTCTCTAACCGCACCGTCGAAATGCGCGTTATTGACGGCACTGAAAGTCGTGCAAGTTTTGCTTACCCCGCGACTAACACCTTTTCCTACCCCGGCTATACGGACTGGTTTGGTTTGACGATCAAGGCAGAATCTTGTGCTATGTTCCGCCACGATGGTACCACCGCCAGAATCTATGTGACCGTTTCACCCACCATTTTTGATTGAGGATAATTATATGACCAACAAAGTTACACTAACAATAGTAGGATCGATCTTTGCCGCCACTGGTTCGCTGTTAATTGGACTTGCTTTAGTTGTTCAGGAAGCAGTATATAGCCTGGTCAAGTATCTATCCCAAATTGGCCAAATTGAGAGTATCTTCTCAATTGACCTAAACTGTTCCTTATACATTGGAATTCCGATGATTGTAATCGGCGTTGTTCTGATTGTCCTCGCACTGTTTCGTAAGTCCTCAAATAGCTGAAGGAATATGCGAAATTCATCAATTCTGATTAATTGTTGCCGGTGCACAGGTAATGGTTAATATATTCTTACGAAAGGAGTATCTACTATGAAGAAAAACATCCTTGCAACCATTTTGACCTTGGTTCTTGTGGTTACCATTTTCTCCTCTATGGCGGTTCCCGCTTTTGCATCTACTACAGGCGAAACCGAAGGAAAGGTGTGGGCTTTTTGGGATGGTGATTTCGATTCTGCTTGGGAGCTTTATGTAGCTGGTGACTCTGGCCGCGCCAGTTTGACCTATGGTTACAATACCTTCCTGATCCATGAGGATTACGCTTGGGCATCTCACAGCACCAAAGAACACCATGCTGAGATCATCACTACCAACGGTACATACACCGGCCCCACCAAGGCAGCCGGCAAGGTATCCAAGAAGGAAATTATGCATCTTGCATTTGAGATCTTCTATTTCAATTTCTACTAAGCTCAACTGACTGAACCGTTGGCGCCAACGGTAGCAACCCATGGTCATATTCGCGTTTTGACATAAAACTGCGAATATGACCAATTGGGTTTATCTAAGGAGTTTTGGTATATGAAAAAAGCAAAATATATTACAAGTGCCATGCTCTTCTTTATCACTTGCCTTCTTATTGGTGAGTTTTTTGTCTGGCACATATCCTCTTTCTATTCTTCTTTTCCAAGCACAACATTATACCTACAAGAGGGGCAAGAGAAAACTGAATTAATTAACGATGTCATCCATGCAGCAGAGGATACAGGCATTAAAGCCTTTGCTGTAAAAACTCGATTGAATAACAGTTTTTCCGTTACTATTGATGTATATGGAACTAATAATGCGGCTGAATACCTAGCCAAAAATTCTAACGTATATTCAGGATGTTTCCAAAGTGTTTTTCTTGGGGATGTCTCGGTTACCATTTCTTCATTACAAGAGCTTCCAGAGGGTTTCACCCCTGACCGTTTTTTCTTAGCCGGAGATCATGAAAGTAATACCCATTTCAAACAGCAATTAATAAACAAGTACGCAGGCAATTTCCCCCGACCGGTCAATACTGCCGATCACAATGTATACCTGATAATTGGTGTTTGGCTAGTCGTATTTTTTCTTCTTTTGCTCCTCTCCAATTACGACATAGCGCTTACTAAAAGAGAAGTCATTGTTCGAATGGTTTCCGGGGAACCGCTAACAAACTTTGTAGCAACCAGTATTCTTAAAGATACCCTTTATTTTACCGGAATCTTTGTGTCCGTTTTTCTTTTAGCATCCATATTTACGGTTACAACCTATCATTTTGCTATTACGCTGATACTGTTTTTTGCTTTTCTGTTAATAAATGCTATTCTTCATCTATCCCTTCTCAAAACGGATTTCAGAAGAGATGCTGGCTCTATTCAAAGTGCAAAAAAAGTCTTAAAACTCAGCTATATATATAAATGTGCAGCCATTGCGATTTCGATATTTATAATGACAAGTAATATTGCTCTGATTAAGGATGGCCTATCTTGTTATAAACAACAAGATTTCTTTAATCAGCACAAGGATTATTATTATGTTAATTTTTCCTTCTTAACGAACAAAGAAGAACACTCTACCGTCAACGCTATTGAACTATTGTCTACACGTAGAGCTCACTCTCTCGTTGATTTGCAATCATGGGATGTAGGCGTTGAATACGTATATTCAGACGGAGGAACCATTGAACTGCTTGAATCAATTGTTCCTGAGCTTAAGGCAAGGAAGCTTGATTCAAAAGTATACTTTCTAATGCCGTCACACCTATCATCAGATCCGTTAATTCTCAACGATGCGTTAGATATTTGGACGGCATATTATGATGGTACTTTTGAATATGAGGTCATTCCTTGCAGAAAGACAACCACCATCGCAATAAATAGTGCTGGAAACATTAGTAGTTCAATTAAAGAAAACCCAATCATTATACTCAACAACTTAGGACCCAGCAGTTATGAAAGTTTTTCTAATATAGGCTACATCTCTGAATGTACAATGTTTGCACTCGATAATACGGATCTCCTTTCTCTCTCTGATTCTGGTTGTATAAACTACGCCACTAATGTCTATGAGCACTATGCGTTTTCTTTAGCAGCTGCCAAGCGCAATATGATCGCAGGTTTGCTGTTTTTGCTTATGGTTCTATCTATAAATGTAATCATATCAAGAAGCATGGTTTATTATGATTGTAAAATTAATGCGATAGAGTATTGCCTAAAGAAAATCACAGGCTATAGTTCTATCTCAATCTATGGACTTACATTCGCCCCTACGCTTCTGGTATCCTTTATCGCAACTCTCATTAGTTCTGTCTATGTAGTAATGACTAATAGCAACGATCTTCTCTCTGTCATTGCAGGGTATATCATGATTGTGATTATTGATGCCGTGTTTATGCTACATTACTTACATATAACAGAACGAATCGGCATGACTAAGGTATTTAAGGGGGGAAGTATATGATACAAATACGCAATCTATCGAAGGCCTTTGGCGATCATATTATCTTCGACAATTTCAATTTAACTGTAAATGACGGAGAATTTGTTGTTCTCTCAGGGGAAAGTGGCTCTGGCAAAACTACCCTCCTTAACATTATTGGTGCTTTAGAAAAGTTTGACGGCGGAGATATTTATGTGGACGGAATTGATATCAACAACTCCAAAAAACACCGTCTATATTATGCCAACACCGTAGGTTTTCTCTTTCAAAACTTTGTTCTAATTGAAGACAAAACCGTCAGGCAGAACCTTTCGTTAATTCGCAAATGTAACGCATCTGGCACCTCGATGGAGGATGCCCTAAGGTGCGTTGGATTAGTCGATAAAATTGACAGTAAAGTATTCACCTTGTCTGGTGGAGAACAGCAGCGTATTGCGTTAGCACGATTAATGATAAAAAAATGCAGTTTGATACTTGCCGACGAACCCACGGGTTCATTGGATAAGAAAAATGCAGAAAGAGTGTTGACTATTCTTGAGGACCTTAATAAGCAAGGAAAAACAGTCATCATTGTTACCCATGACGAGGGGATCAAGAACAGAGGATGGAGGGTTGTCGAACTATGAAAGCCAAGAAAAAATCTTCAAAAATCACATTGATTATTTTACTTACCATTGTATTCTTATTTATCGTCTACAATATTGTTTGGGGGCTTGTTATACAGAATAAATACGGCATGTATATTACAGGTATGGACGAGATCTATGCTCTACGGACCTATGCAATAGCTGATAAAGATGGGTATACATATAATGTAAAAATCCCCGACTATTTAAGCTACACCGGCAACCTTGGGGTGCAGCCAAGCAATGGTGGTGAATGTGCTTTACTCATTTGGCCAGGAATCGGAAAAGAAACTGAATTTGGTGTCTTTATCCCTGCCGAAAACGGACGGATGAGAGCTGTTAAACTTACTAGAAATGGTATGCCTCTTGAAAATGCGCCAGACGAAGTTGTCCTTCTGGTTGAACAAAACCGTGACAAAATAGATGCTCTATTTGAAAAAGCAGAAGAAATGTGGGGCGGATTATATTAGGTCTTGACCATCAAAAAAGTCTCGAAGGTCATTATCCCTTCGAGACTTTTTTATGATGCTTCAACTCTTGATGTAAAAAAGCTATTATATCTTCTCTGAGCAATTTCTTTACCTGTTCTCGTGCTCCCCTGCGCCGGGTAATGTATAGTTCATTGCCTGTAGTGGCATAGCCATATAATTGCTCATACGGATCAAGGCCTGCCTCCTTAATCGAATCCGCTATGTTGTTCAGTATTGATAGTACCTTCTCGTCTAACATTGCCAGCTCCCGTTTCTGTCAGCTCATCTTTTGAAACTATACTATCACCGATTCAGTCATAAAGCAACCGTTAGTTTCTCCACATACGCCACAAATTCGACCACCTACGACAAATCCCTTGCACAAACTATGCAGATTTGATAAAAATTATATATTTGGATGTGCCAACCAGATGCAAATTTACACTCGTAAACATATGGCTCGCCTATAATTGTATGAGCCGCCACTACCCAACCAAAGTATAAAACCTATACTTCCCCATTTCTAACCTTTTGTATCAGACTGATACGCCTTGGGTTAGTTTGCTCATACCAAACCCTGCAAATATGACCTATACTTTTATTTGTACTAGACTTATAAGGGGGAGTATGAGATGGATATTGATTTTTCTCTTATAGGAAGCCGGATCCGTGAAGTGAGAACTTTACGGGGGCTTACTTCAGAGCAGCTCTCTGAAATGGTAGACCTCTCCTCCGAATCCCTGCGCCACATAGAAATCGGCTCAAGCAACCCCAGCCTCAAAAAGCTATTCGCAATTGCAGAAGCTCTGGAGGTATCTCTTGATTACCTAACTGGCCGCGTCCCTGAGTTTAAGGAAGCGATCACCTCCGATCACGCAAAGGATCTGAACCTGGATAAAAAGCAAATGGATCTGTTGAATGACCTTGTTTCTGAAATGATTCCTATAATAGCTAAGCATTTATAATGATGTACAACGCGGACAAGCTGATGTCCGCGTTTTTCTTTACCGGAATGCCTACGCATTTCGGTTTTTTCTTTTATTGCAGGTTTCGACAAATTTCGCAGATGATACATGATATAAACGGAATAGTTAGATACAACTTGTATTTGACTAATACTGTTTAAGGAGATATACTATGACAACAAACGAACTACTCACCAAAATGGAAGAAGCCGCCTTCGCACCCTTCTATCAGGAAGAAATCAAGGCAATCTTCGATCACGATGTAAGCTCCGGCAAATTCGAAAGCGAAACCCGGGATTACACCAACGCTATGAAACACCTATCCAAAAAACTTGACCCTGACAAACTTGCCTTGCTATCTGAGTATGAGAGCATCTGCCAGCAGATCCGGGAATTCTCTGCCAGGTATGGTTTCATCGCGGGTATCTTCTGCGGCTTCAAGCAGCTCTTCACTCCCAACCGAGCTATTGATGGTGGCTTTAACAAGTATGTGGTAGAAGACATCGCCTGGAAGCCAAGAATGGAACGGCACACTGCAAACTACGCTAACATCAATAAGCGCAACGATGTGTACTCCCAGATTGTAGACGGAGCTGATAAACGCATCCACAATAGTATGGTGAGCGTTGACTGCTACTGGAGCCAGGTTGCCCACAGTGCTTCGCTTAACGGCTTCTATTGCGGCTACCGAGCCGCCGGCTCCATCGCAGATCGCGTTGCACTTATGGAGCATCACTATATGGACCGTATCAGCAAGCAGATTACAATGGAACACACGCTTGGATACATAGAATCCTATTCCGATATAGAACGACGCATTGAACGTGAGAAAGCACCTGCATAAGGAGGTAATGCCCTGGATTTATGCCTGCCCGATGGGCATCTTTTAATTAAATCTCCGGTACATTCCCTAAACAGCGAAACCTCTCCTGGTTATAAAGAAGCAAAAAAGCATCTGTCCCTGTTAGGCACTGGGACAGATGCTTTTTTTCGTAGAACTGCTCCTTCTAAACGGAAATCGCCAAAACCCATTGTTGTGCAATAGGTTTTGGCGATTGTGTGACTATAATAATGACCACGATAGTTTAAGCCCTCACTGCTTGAGTAATTCCAGTTGACGCCTCTTTCTGTCCATTGAAGAATGGACGTATGTGTTAAGGGTTATTGATGCGTCAGTATGGCCCAGCAGTTCGCTTAGAGTTTTTACATCCACGCCGGCTTCAATGCATCGTGTGGCAAATGTATGCCTTAAAGCATGGTAGTTTATCGTCTGTATTCCGGCTGTTTGCAATAGCTTGTGATACCGGTAATCAAATGTCCGAGGACTGACAAAATTCAGACTGGAGGAGGCAACGAAGGAAGACCGTCGTTTCTTATATAGTTGCTTGAGTACCGGAACGAGCCAAGAACATATTGGAATATCACGAAAAGATGCAATTGTTTTGGGCTGCGAAATCACTAGTATGGAGCGTGCCATGCTCTCTGCAGTTCCGGATATTCTTGACACTGTTTTGCGAACATGAATCAGGTTGTTCTCTAAATCGAGATCATCCCATTCCAAGGCGCAGATCTCTCCAATTCGCAACCCTGCATACAGAGAAATCAGAATACAGGCTTTGGTTTCATCAATTTGAGATAAGCACAGATTTTCGAGCAATTGTTGGTCATCTTGGGTTAAAACGGGTAATTCCTTTGAAATAGATTGCGGTTTGCTGATCTTAGTTTGCAGGGGAAGGCACATCCGGTTCTCGGAAGCATAGGAGAATACCGATTTAATTACAAGCATTATGCTGCGTACATATGTTGGGGATAAACCACCCTTTCCATCAATCCGGCCAGAAGCCAATTTCTCTGCCAGGTATGAGTTTATTTCGGTCCCAGAGATCTGATCAATATAGCGGTTACCAAACTCAGGCAGGATATGCGTGTTAAGCAAAGTCTGATATCGGTATGCAGAGGATCCCTTCAGACCCAACTGGGAATCCTTCAACCACAAGCTTGCAACCTCGCTGAAGAAATAGTGTTCTTTAGTAGGAACATAGCTGGAAACAATGTCTTGCTGTTTGAATTGCAGCTTTGCTTTTACCTCACGATAGGTATTGGCATAAATCGAACCATAGACGGTTTTGCCGTTGGCATCGATTCCTTTTTTGTATCGTGCCTCCCATCTACCGTCTTTTCTCTTATGGATGTTTTCTCCGCGTTTTGGCATAACAATATACTCCTCTCTATGATTGAGCTTCGGGGCACGGAATGACCCCTTTTCAGACCACAAATAGGTCGGTACTATTAACTTTCTGTCGGTTATTTTCGCCTTGGAAACACAAGACGTTGTGCGTATTACATAAAGTCATAGAAAGATTGCCATTTTGCATTGACAATCACGGCTTAAAAGTGGTATTATATGTGCGATTATTCAGTAGTAACTCGTGTCTTAGAAGGAGCAGTTCTACGCAACTCCTTCTGATTATGCTTAGGCTTATTATTCCCCCGATTTTTACCGCCCTATTCTCTGGGGCCTGCATCATACACACCCAAAAGGACAGTTCATCTATGGCAGAAAAATGGATCGGAGAAACGCAAATTGGTCGCTGGACTGTTTTAGACCAATCCATAACGAAAACGAATGGTGAAGTCGCCTGGTTGTGCCGCTGTTCCTGTGGAACTGAGCGATATGTCTTGGAGCGCAGCTTGCGATATGGCGGCTCCTCCAGCTGCGGATGTCTTGCTAACGAGCGTGCAAGAAGTGCAGTGTCTCACAAATTGGACGGCAAAGTATTCGGTGATCTGACCGTTCTTCATATTGCATCCAAACAGAAGAAATACGGGGGCATCTTCTGGACCTGCAGATGTTCTTGTGGGAAAGAAGTAGATATCCCGGCAACGCTGCTTGTTCAAGGACGCCGGACTCACTGTGGTTGTAAGCCTTCATTCTATTCAATTGATATACGCGGCCAAAAGTTTCGCAGCATTACCGCGCTCTACCCTACTGAGCAGCGAACACCCAAGGGTGGTGTTGTCTGGCACTGCCGCTGCGACTGTGGGAAAGAGTTTGATGCTTCCTACAATAATTTGGTTTATTCAAACATCCAAAGCTGCGGATGCCAAAAAAAGCTCCATGATGCAGCACTAAAGACGTTCCTTACGCATGTCAGCGGAACATCTGTGGATATGATCAGGAGCAAGAAGACCCCTACCAATAACACATCCGGTGTCCGAGGAGTCTATTTAATTAAAGGTAAGTGGACTGCAAAGATTGTTTTCCAAAAGAAGCAATATCATCTGGGCAGCTTCGATTCGATGGATGATGCTGCTTCTGCCCGTAAAGATGCTGAACGACTTTTATTTGATGGGGCTGCCGCTCACTACGACCGTTGGAAGAAACGAGCAGATGAAGATCCCGTTTGGGCAGCATCGAACCCCATTCACATTTCTGTAGAAAGAAAAGTACCAACCGGGCTGTCCGTTACTTTTCTTCCTGTTATGGAACCGGCGGACTCTCCGGACCAAGCATCGGTCTCCCCCCTTACGAAAGGCTCTAAGTAATGAAACCTGAAAACAATACAAACGCTGATTTCTGTGTATGCTGCGGCGAACCCGTCCCGGAAGGCCGTATGGTTTGCTTTTCCTGTGAAAGCCAGCCGATCCAGAATACAGCTCACATACCGGACAAGTCCGCGCTGATATTGAAGAAACTATTTGGACTACCAAAGGAGCGCAAAAATGAACCCTGAACTCGATGCATTCACAAATGTGCTCCTGGCGATCGTAATTGCTTTCTTTGCCGTTTTGGTTCTGGTCGGCTTATCAATGAAGATAAACGAATTCCGCCATGAGCTTGATTACATCAACTGCGAAATTGGCCGGACTGAAGGCGCAGAACGCGAACACTGGAAGCGGGAAAGGCGGCGCCTCTGGCTATCACTTCTTCCTTTCTTCCGCAGATAGGTACACTTCGGAGTCAAACCGTTTCCAAACATCTTTATATTAGGTAGGTTAACAAAATGCGTTCACACGAATACAGGATCCACTTTATCGACGGAAATGTGATTACTGTAACCGAGCCGAAATCAGAACCGGCTGAAACTCAGTTACATAATCGCTTTGTAAATAGTAAGCCTGATGATGTTCTCATCGTTGGAACACAGCATACAAGGCGTGCCTTCATTCCGGTCCGCAATATTCTTTACATTTCTACCGATGCGGTAGATTAACAAACTGCGCCTCAAAGCAACGGCACATACCTGCTCAGGCAGGAAGGAGGAATGAAGAATGAAAAGCAGATCAAAAAAGATATTGAACTCTTTAACAACGATCATTGTTGTTATGGTCGTGATACTTGCCATCATGCTTGTTGGTGTGAGGCTGTTCGGCCTGCAAGTTTACTCGGTGCTCTCCGGGTCTATGGAACCTGAGTATCCGGTAGGTTCTCTGATCTATGTCAAAAAAGTTGACTACAAAGAACTCAAGGTTGGAGATCCCATCACTTACCTACTGGACGAAGACACGATTGTGACACACCGAATCATCGAAGTTCTGATTGACGAAGAAGATCCAAACACAATCCGCTTTTTCACGCAGGGCGACGCGAACGGGATCCCGGATGCAAAGTCCGTACATTACAAAAACATCATCGGTACTCCGGTGTTCACGATCCCCTATATGGGTTATGTATCGAATTACATCCAAAATCCACCGGGCATGTATATTGCCATTTCTGCAGGTGCAATTTTGCTAATGCTTGTATTTCTTCCGGATTTATTTACGGACGACAAAAAAAAGCAGCCTGTACACGAGAAGGAAGAACCTTCTCACCATCCCTGAGGGCAATGCCGCAAGGCTCCCTATATATTTTAAGGAGGTTTTCATATGAAAACAAAAAGCAAAGCTTTGCTCCTGGCACTCTGTGCGGTATTGCTTATTGCCGCTTCTGTGCTTGGAACAATGGCCTACCTGACATCTCAGGATCAGGTCACAAACACTTTCAGCGTCGGCTCTGTGTCCATAACGCTGGACGAGCAGGATGTAAAGCCTGACGGAACAACGGACACTGAGAATGTGGATAATGACACTTTGAATGCGTTAAACCGTGTTCAGGCTAATGAATATCATCTGCTGCCTGGTCACAAGTACATCAAGGACCCCATTATCCACATTGCCGAAAACAGCGAAAGTTGCTGGGTTTTTGTAGAAGTGGAGAACGGAATTGATGCATACGAAGCTGAAACCACTACCGGCGAGAATGCTTATACCGACATTGCAGGTCAGATTACTGACAATGGTTGGAAGCCTCTTGATGGTGTCGCCAATGTGTATTACATGGAATATAGCAAGGACCAGACTGATAAGGATCTAAAAGTGTTCCAGGAATTCAAGATTGCTGACAATGCAGAGAAAGTTGAAGGCTGGTCCTCCATCGCCCCTAACAAAACCAAGATTAACGTGACTGGTTATGCTGTGCAGAAAGACGGTTTTGATACTGCAATTAAAGCATGGAACGCCACTTTTGGCGCACCTGTTGAGGGCTAAGTAATTTCTCTCTGATTTCACCAGATTTGGCGTCACGCTCCGATAATCTGTTGAAATAACCGCGAATCTCTAAGAAAGGAGGATACTCAAATGAAAAGAGGAAAATATGAGGCACCTCGTGCGCCTAAGCGTCGTAGTTCGAAGAAGGGACTTGCTTTGCTCCTCTCCCTCGTGCTTGTGATCGGTTGCGTTGCCGGCGGTACTTTAGCCTGGCTGACTGATACTACTGATCCCGTCACCAACACATTTACCATTGGCGACATTAATTTGACATTGAAAGAATCTCCCTTCACCAACGGCGAATACGAATCCCCCAAAGAAAATGTGAAAAACAGCTATCCGTTGCTCCCTGGTAGTACTTATAAAAAGGATCCTTTTGTAACTGTGACTGCTAACAGCGAGGATTGCTATTTATTCGTGAAGGTTACAGAGACCGATGATATTCAAAGTTACCTAACTTACACTTTGAACCTAACCGAAACCAACGGTTGGAAATCTGTTCCCACTGAGGATAACGTATATTACCGTGAAGTAGCAAGGCAGGATCAGGATCAAACATGGTACCTGATAGCAGGTAATGATACCCACGCCACCGGAGTGATTTCTGTCAAGGATACTATCGTCAAGAAGGGCACTGCATCTGACGGCTTTGTAGATATGCCTGATGTCGCTCCCGAACTGACCTTCACTGCCTATGCTGTGCAGCAAGCTAATTTGACTGTTGATCAGGCATGGGCCTTAGTCAACGATTGATAATGCGTTGGCTTAGTCACCAGAAACTAATTTAAACACTAACTGTATCTACGAAAGGACAAACGACCATGAAGAAGAAAATTCTTGCTATGTGTCTGTGCGTTGCCATGCTCGCTATCGCCATTGTAGGCGGTACTTTGGCATACTTCACCGACACTGACCAGGCAACTAACACATTCACCACCGCGAAAGTCAACATCGCACTGAATGAACAACAGCGCGGTGAGAACGGTCTGGAAGCATATGTTAACGAGGGCAAGGTTCTGTACCCCATCGTTGGCTCTGCCCAGGGAACAAAGGACGCTATGGGCATGCCCACTGCAGCCAACTACATTGACAAGATCATCACCATCAAAAATCTGGACGACAGCACTGACGCTTACGTCCGTCTGTACATTGCTATCCCCTCTGTTCTGGATAATGTTGCTGATGCCGGTCAAAACATTCTGCACTTTAATATGGGTAACAATTTTGCAACCGGCGATTATACCGTAGCTGACTACGCAAACTGGGGCGCTGAAACCCTGCTGGTCAAGGATTTCCCCATTGGCGAGGGCGATGATGCAATTAACTACAACATTTACTACCGCGATTACAACAAGGTCATGGCAGCTGGCACTGAGACCGGTTCCGCAGCCTATGTTGGATTCTATATGGACGCCAAGGTTGACTACGATAACGCAAACGGCTACTACACCATCAACGGTGAAGAAATCAAGTTCGATTTCAGCAAAGGCGTGAACATCCCTGTTTTCGCTGTGGGCGTACAGGAAGCAGGCTTTGAATCCGCTGCTGCTGCTGTTGACGCTGCCTTCGGCGCAAACTTCAACCCTTTTAACTAAGCTACCTCTTTTCGGCCTGCCCCCCTTTTTTGTTCGGTCTTGTGGGGGGCAGGCTATATGAGAGTACCCGAAGGCAACCCCTTCGGATATTCTCATATGGCTCAATCCGATTCAAAGGCCATAAAAGCTATTAAAGCAAGACAACGCGCGGAAGAGCAATACTTTGCTCCCCTGCTTGAAAAGTATGTGTAGTGAATTATTTTCGTAGAGGTGGATCGTATGAAGAAAAAACTATGTGTGATAGCCTTATTGGTTATCTGCCTGGCCATTGCGGCCTATGGCACTTCTGCGTATTTTACGCATGAAGAAACCGCAACCAATGTGATCACATCCGGCAGTATTAAAGTAGAGCTGCAGGAATGGTCTGATACCGGCAACGGGCTGGTCCCGTTTGAGGACACGGATGGTGTGATGCCCGGTATGGAGGTCTCAAAGATTGTCCAAGTCAAAAATGTCGGAGGACAGGCGGCGTGGATTCGGGTATCAGCTGATAAGGCCATTCAGCTTTCCGACGGCGTAGAAGGAGAAGTTGACCTTTCCTTAATTTCTTACGACCTAAACACCGAGTTTTGGACTGAAAAGGATGGTTTTTACTATTATAACACCATTCTTCAGCCAAATGAAGTAACTGAGCCATTGTTTACGAAAGTTATTTTTTCCGCAACGATGAGCAACATGTATCAAAACAGCAAGGCGGTTATTGATGTAACTGCACAGGCCGCACAGGTGGCCAATAATGGCACCAGCGCACTAGATGCTGCCGGCTGGCCTGAAGGCTAAGAGAGGAGGTAACCACAATGAAACATGGATTAAAGAAAAGAATTCTATCTCTTGTGCTTTGTATTAGCATGGTCCTGCCGATGGCCGCGGTACCGATGCCTGTTTATTCAGTAGAAAACGAAGAAAGCATCGCACCTCTTACAAATCCGTTCACACCGGAAACAATCATTACGCTCCCCGACGGTACCACAACAAAAAGCCAGAGTTACCGAATTCCGTCCATGGTTACTTTGGCAGATGGCACCATTGTGGCTGCTGCCGATATCCGTTGGAATACCACCTTCGATGGCGGCGGTCTCGATACTCTGGTCGCCCGCTCCACTGACGGCGGTGCAAACTGGTCGTATACTGTTGCCAACTATCTTGGCGATAACGGTAATGTCTATAATGGCGGTATGTCTACTACCTTCATCGACCCCAACCTGCTGGTTGCGGCTGACGGTCAAACCGTCTATATGTTGGTCGACCTGTATGCATACGGTGTCGCAGTGAACGGTAATGGTTCTCATATTCAGCCTGTTGCTGATACCGGTTTTGATGCCAACGGCAACCTGAAACTGAGCGACAATAGCCATTACAGCTATAACTACTACCTGAAAAACGGAAAAATCTACGATTCCTCGAACAATGTGGTTGAGGGATATGAGATTGATGCCTATTTCAATATTACTTACACCACGCAGAACGGCGAAATCAAGAAAAGCAATCTTTTTTTTGCTGAATCTCCCTTTAAAGTTGCACGGACTCAGTACCTGTATCTGACGAAGTCTACTGATGGTGGTGCAACCTGGTCCGAACCCAATCTGCTGGATGTCCGTGCAAAGGCCAAGGTAGCTGCCACAGAAAATGCACTGCTAGTCTCTCCCGGTAATTCCATTACTACTTCCGATGGCATTATGGTGTACCCTGCCTATAGCTTTATCGATTCTGATCACCAGTCTCTGGCTCTTATCTACTCTGTTGACGGAGTAAATTGGGAGCGAAGCACAGACTATACTGCACTCAACTGGTCCTCCGAAGGCTCTATTGTGGAGTTGCAGAATGGAAATCTGCGTGTATTCGTTCGTAATAGGACTGGTTACTTATGCTATGTCGACTTTGATATGGACACAAAGAGCTGGATTACTCATACGCAAACCACGCTTCCTACCAACTCCAACACCCAGCTCTCCGCGATCACTTACTCCAAAACATTTAACGGCCAACAGGTAATTTTGGTTTCCTGCCCCACTGGCCCCAACGAGGCTGGTTCTGACAACAACAACGGTAAATATCGTACCAATGGTAAAATCTTTGTGGGCGTTGTTGCTGCAGACGGCACAATGTCCTGGCCGAAATCCATTGATGTCGGCCCCTATAAAGCCACGACACAGTTGCAGGACCCCAATTACACAGAGGATCAAGGCTTCTTTGCGTACTCCTGCCTGACGGAACGCTCCGATGGTTCTGTCGCAATTTTGTACGAGAATAACCAGTTTGACTGGGGTGCCAGTGGTAGTAACGGCGACGGTACTTATGATCCCGGAAAGGTTACTACATACTACACCATCACCGGCAAGTCCTACTCCAGAGATAACCTTGGACTACCCTTTGACGACGAGAAGGTCATTGACCGCACCGCAACCATACGGGATGGTGTTACATCAGTAACTCTGTATGCAGATCCTTCCGATTCCAGCGGAGCTGCCATTGATGTTAACACTGATATTCTGCCTGAAATTATGGCAATATCCGGAATGTATTATGATGACGCTTCCGGTATCCTTTTCTACCGAGTTCGTGCCGCAGTGGGTTTTTCATGGCCGGAAGCATATGACGCATATGCTTATATCCCCGCAGACGCTGTAGACCTGAGAACTGACTATGGTATTGCAATCCCGATTGTAGATTTTACCAATGCCGCACCTTTGGTGCGCAGTGCTTCGATTCCTCAGCCGGCAACCTATAAGCTGAGAAGTTCTGCAAGAACATTGTCGCTTTCCAAAGCTGCCTCCAACACGCCCTCTGGTCTCGTGCTGGATAAGACTGTTACAGATAATGGAAACGGTACCTACACGGTCAATCTGGAGGCATACACTACCGGTACTGTAACTGTTCAACAAACCACGAAGCCAATGGATATCGTCTTGGTTTTGGACCAGTCCGGTTCTATGGAGTACTGTATCGGATGTGGCCAGAGCAAGACTTCAACGCACGATACTTACACTTATACCCCTACTTATAGTGTAAACAACAATGGAACGTACTATATTAAAAATGGGAATAGCTATTCGCAAGTTTATTACTGTACCGGATCAGGAAGGTATGGGTGTGATGGTGGATGGTTTACACAAGGCCATAGCAACTACAATCATAGTGGAAACAAGATTGAATATAAAACGAGTGACAACGATGACGGAATACAGTTCTATACTCGTAGGACCTCTGGTAGCGAAGAATGCGAATCCCGGCTTGAGGCACTCAAGCAGGCGGTCCAATCTTTTGTCGATGAAGTCTATAAAAAGGCTGCCGGTGCTGATGGTGTGAACGGCACTACCGATGATGTAGCACACAGAATCGCAATTGTGGGTTTTGCCAGTCAGAGCGGTCATGGATACAATACTGAGTTGTTGTCAATCAGCGGAAGCAATAGTGGAAGCGTTGGAATTAGATACAACAACATAACTACCGCAAACTATACCGATGTGCTTCAGGATTTGACTGTTTCCGGCAGTAAAACCATGCTTGATAACGCAATCAACTCCCTTGCAGCTCAAGGTGCTACGGAAGCTGATCTGGGCATGCTGATGGCAGAAAACATCTTTAAGAACAACACTGTTGATCTTGCCCAGCGGGATAGAGTTACTATCATGTTTACTGATGGCACTCCCACTACAGGAACTACCTACAGTTCAAACGTAGCGAACAATGCAATTAAAACTTCATACTCTTTGAAAAATACCTACGGTAGCACGGTCTACACAGTTGGCGTCTTTGATGGAGCTGATGCTTCATCTCCTGGTACTCTCCCTACAGGCTCCTCTGGGTCTAACCGAGAAAATAAATACATGCATCTTGTTTCTTCGAACTATTTAAGTGCAACGGACACGAATAATACAGGAACCCTAAATCCTAAGGTTACTGGAGATAATGGCTATTATCTGTCTGCCAGCGACTCTACCGCGTTAAATGACATCTTCCAAGCCATGAGCAGCCAAATTGGTTCGACCTCTATGGATCTGGGTACGCAAACAGTTGTCAAAGACATAGTCACTCCGCAGTTTGATTTGCCGGAGGGTGTCGACTCTGTTACAGTCAAGCAGGTGGACTGTCTTACCTTCGATGATGACACCGGTGCGGCAACATGGGGTAGAGAAATCGTTTTAAGCAGTGAAGAAACCGTTCAATTTGATACTTCTACGAACTCTGTAAATGTCACTGGCTTTGATTTTAAGCACAACTATGTGGCAGAAAATGGCCGTAACGAAGACGACGAAACTAAGGAAGGAACCTTCCACGGAAGAAAGCTGGTAATCACCTTTGTGATTACTCCCGATCCCGACTTTCTCGGTGGCGACAATGTAGAAACAAACGGCACCGAGTCCGGAGTCTACGACAAGAACGGCACCTGTGTTGGAAAGTTTGTTAATCCTAAAGTCAATGTCCCACTTAAGAAAATTGAGACCGTTGCGCAAGATAAGCATATTTACTACGGCAATACCACTGATTTGGCAGGTATCCTTAATCTACATGTTAAAGATTCCACATCCGGTAAATATCTACAGGATATTGCCAACGGCATTAACAATGCCTACGTCGATTTAGTCTATACGGTTACTCTGAATGATCAAACTGTAGTGACCTACACCATTCCGGCAGGAACCACGTGGAACAACGGCACATGGAAAAAAGCAGACGGAACAGAAATTGACATGAGTAAGGTAATAATTGATACAGATACACCTTATGGAATTGTCTGCACTATGACTTCAAAAAACAATCCTGGCAATCATGAAACAGCCAAGAACAGTGCCACCATCTATGTTTATAGGCCTGAACTGACTTTCAAAGACGCTACAAAAACACCTCTGGAAGACAAAGTTGCATACAATACTGATAACTACATTCCTGAATCTACAGTATGGAAGCATGGTAATACCCTTAGCTCTGATGTAACAATGGAGGGCAATGCACCAGAATTGACACTTACTTACTATCCCGCTGCGAATTGCGTTGGCGGTAGCGACCAGGTTGTCACTTATGATGACTTCTATGTAGATGTGAAAGTAGCAATCGGCGGCACCGATATTACTGACGCCGTTACCTTCGTGCATAAAGCCTGTGATCCTGCTTGCTCTTTTAATGCAAAAAATGGCAAGTTTATGATTCACGTTGTAAAGGTGATGACTTCACTGACCATTCAAAAGGCAGGATATTCAGAATACGAAAATGTCGATCCCAATCAAACCTTCCTGTTCCGAGTGGAGGGTGACGGCGTGAACCTGATCGTAACCGTTCATGGAAATAGTTCCGCTACGATCAACGGTCTGAAGGTAGGCAGCAAATACACTGTTACGGAGTTGACGGATTGGTCCTGGAGATATGAATTCGCTGAATGGGCGTTTGTTTCCAATGATGCTGCCGAAGCGAACGGCAACACGAACAGTGCTTCTTTCATGCTGAGAACGGATGGCAATACACTCACCTTCACCAACACTCGTGATGAAAACAAATGGCTGGATGGCGACAGCTGGCTCGACAATCTTTTTAAAGGAAAATGAGAAAGGAGACAAGTAGATCATGGAAAGAAAACATAATAAAAAAGCTCTAACACTGCTTGTCTGTCTGGTCGTGCTCATCGTAGCAACAGTTGGCGGTACATTGGCCTATTTGATGATTTCGACACAACCGGTCAAAAATGAGTTTACACCGGCTCGGGTCAGCTGTGATGTACAGGAAACCTTTAATAAAGACAATTGGGTAAAAAGTAATGTACAGATCCGAAACACTGGAAATGCTGATGCATACATCCGAGCTATGGTGGTCATAACCTGGAAGAACGATAATGGCGAAGTCTATGCCACCGTTCCCCAGCCAAATACAGACTATGTGGTCGAATGGAATTTAACCGAGAATGGTTGGGTCAAAGGCGACGACGGATTCTACTACTATACCAAAGAGGTTCGCCCCTGCACCCATGTAGGAGATCAGAGACATAGCGGATGTATGACCGAAGTTCTGATTAGCTCCTGCTCTCCTGTTTCCGGGAAAGCGCCTGCCGAATACTACCTCTCTGTAGAAATCGTCGCTTCCGCTATCCAGTCTGCGCCAGACAGTGTCGTGGGGAAAGAATGGAGCAATGCTAAGGTCTCCGTTACAGCGAAGGATGGGACACTCACTGTTGAAAATAAGCAAGGGGGCTAATCCATGAGAAAAGCGCTGATATTTGTTACTATCCTGGCTCTGCTCTTGAGTGTTGCCTCCAGTGTCTCTGCCGCCGGCACTGTTACATATGACGGTACTGCACGAAAGTTTATCTTTGAACCCGGCAGCAACCAGTCTCCCACAGATCTGTTTTCTGACTTTAAGAATGTAATGCCCGGAGATAGTCTTACACAGAAGATCTTAATCCGCAACGACAGATCCAACGAAGTGAAGATCAAGCTTTATATTCGCTCTCTGGGCGCACAGCAGGATACAGATGATTTCCTATCTCAGATGAACCTGACTGTGAAGCAAGACGGTGATTCTATCATGTTCGCCGCGCCGGCAAATGAGACTGCGCAGCTCACCGACTGGGTTTATCTGGGCACGATCTACTCTGGTGGGGAGATTACACTGGATGTCACTTTGGATGTCCCCATCACCATAGGAAATGAATTCCAGGAACAGATCGGTTTTGTAGATTGGCAATTCAAAGTAGAAGAGTTGCCTGTGGAGCCAACTGACCCTACCCCTCCCCAAACCGGCGATAACTTTTCTTTACCCCTCTACATTGGTCTGATGGCCTTTAGCCTTACGGGTCTGATCGTCCTATTGTTGACGAAGAAACGTAAAGCGAATGTAGCGGAATAACAATTATGAGTAGCCCATCCGTGTACGCAATTGCGGCATGGGTGGGCTACGATTACTTAATAGGAGAAGAGAAATGCACAAAAGAAATATACCTCCGTATCTTGGATGTTGCAATTCCAAATTGAATGAAATGCGAGCAGAACCGCAACCCCCGCACATTATGAAGTATTGCGACAGAGATCGGTCTATAGATCTCTATCTATGCTGTTTTTGCAACAACTTACCAGATCTTTCGTTAAAGACTGCATGTAAACATTTTCAGCTGGTAAGCGGCACAGAATGCCCTTATTTTTCCAAGGTATCTGATACTGTTCAGCGAATCAATCAGCTGATAGATGCAAAAGAGGAAAACCAATGCGACAGTGGCCAGATTTAACAGGGCAGCGCTTTGGGATGCTCGTTGTAACAGCTCAAGCTGAGTCCACTGCAACCGGGCAGCGCAGATGGGTATGCCGGTGCGATTGTGGAAACGAACGCATCGTTATGGGTTCTAACCTTAAGCGTGGAACGACCGTGAGTTGCGGATGTAAACGGTACAAAAACCTCGAAGGGCAAAAAATCGGGAAGCTAACGGTCATTGGCCGTTCTGACAAGTACGGATCCAGAGGCAAACGAAAGACCCAGCTCTGGGAATGCAGATGCGAATGCGGCGCCATTACATACAAAGCAACAGACACCCTTACAAACCCGGATATCAGTATGTGTCAGGACTGCGCTAATAAGTATGCCGCGTCAAAAGCCCGTGCCAATGCAGGTTTTAAGGATGGAACGCAATTAACAAAGATTGTGGATATGACACCAACAGCTGCCAACACCAGCGGTGTTCGAGGTGTTTACTATGAGAAAAAAATCAATAAGTGGCGTGCACGACTACGGTTCAAAGGCAAAACCATGAGCTTCGGAACGTTTACCCGCTTTGAGGATGCTGTATTTGCACGCAAAGAGGCCGAGAAAATCTATTTTGGTGAATTCCTGGAAGAGAACGGTTTAGAACTAAAAGAATATACCGAGGAGTGATATATATGGAAAAGGAATTACTACTTGTGTTGTCAGAAAAAGCTGGCTGTATGTACCTGTCTGATCTCAAATATGTAGCAGATAAAAGCCGAATCAAGTCCGAGCTAGAGCAACTACCACCGCAGGATTTCCCGCTTGAACAATGGAACGATGCGGTGAAATATCTTACCGGACAAGACAAAACCTTTGATTCCGCTATCGAAGCTAAGGAATTCTTGATCAAAGCCGAATTTATCAAACTGCAACGCACCTAAGAAATAAAAACTAAAAAATCATAACCATAAACCGAGTAAGCCAGGAGCATAAAATAACTATGCGCAGAATTATATTTGTATCCTTATTTACTTTCTTCATATTGATTGCCATCTTCAGCGGAATGATGATATACCGTCATTTTCAAGAAGCAACTGAACAGGCAAATTTCTATGAAAATCTGGCCCAAGTCGTAAAAAATGCAGAAGCAAATACCGACACAGACACAGCCCCTCCCTCTGCCCCATCAGAAGAACCTGAATTGGTTATACTTCCTGAATATGCAGAACTCTATGCCCAAAACAGCGACTTAGTTGGTTGGATCTGCATTGAGGATACGAAAATTAATTACCCTGTAATGCAATCCCTTTCCAATCCTAATTATTACCTGAAGCACGGCTTTGATAAAAGCTATACCAATTATGGTTGCCCCTATGTGGCAGAAATCTGCGATGTTAAAGAGCCATCAGACAATCTGCTGATCTACGGCCATCATATGAAAGACGGCTCAATGTTTGCTGCACTGGAGAAGTTTAAGAAAAAGGACTTTTGGGAAAGCCACAGGACCTTCAGCTTTAACACACTTTACGAAAAGCAAACCTATGAAGTGATAGCTGTTTACAAAACCGTAGTTTACTCGAATTCCACGGGTGCGTTTAAGTACTATCTTTTCTCTGATGCAGAAACACCGGAACAGTTTGACGAGTATGTTGCAAAGTGCAAGGAAAAAGCGCTCTATGATACCGGCGTATCTGCTGAATATGGCGACAAACTCATTACACTTTCAACTTGCGAATATTCCAACACCAATGGACGACTTGTTTTAGTTGCCAAAAGAGTTGTTGACTGAACGCGGAGCCTGTGACGATTACTGTCTTGGGGGTTCTTAAAACAAAATAAGCGAGACCGTACCGCAGGAAACAATTGCCTGCGGTACATTTTTTCTTTTATGGTGATTAGATTTGTGATTCTTTCAAGCGTCTTTATATGTTAGGAGGTGAACTGCAGTACCAACGCTATGATATCCCCTTCTGGGACAAAGGGGTCGTCCCAGCACCGGGAATCAAATGAGTCTGAGGCGTTATCCCCCAGCATATAATAGTGGTTTCTTGGGATCGTGATCAGTTCACCATTATGATCGATCACTTCCCCGCCGGCCGCTGCTATTCGTTTAACCATTACTTTCCCACCATACTGGAATACCGCAATGTCCCCAACCTTCGGTTCCGGATGGATCCTGAGGCCCACTATAAAACTCCCCGTTTTTAAAGTCGGTTCCATAGATCCTGACGGCACATACCCCAGTATTAATACAAATCGGAAGATACACAGCACGCTGATTGCAACCACTATGGGAACAGACCAGGTTCTGATAAAACGCAAACACTTTTTCATTGATATTTCCTTCTTGCTTGATTATTTTCATTCCCAGTGACCTCTCTGTCGAAAGAATAGTGTTGACATTCTCGCTTAATTCATCTATCATATTAAGCAAGAAAGTACACAGATAGAGGTGAGCACTATGACCGCTGCTGATAAGATCATACG
This sequence comes from Faecousia sp., assembly GCA_045646665.1. GTDB lineage: Bacteria > Bacillota > Clostridia > Oscillospirales > Oscillospiraceae > Faecousia. The sequence goes on from JAZRLE010000010.1 coordinate 40,012, forward strand.
ATTAACAAAAGAGAACAACGGCACTATAACCTCTTCAATGGTTACTGCAGCTGGCTTTTCCAGAAGCGTTCTTAAATACCTATGCGATACCGGGAAACTGGAGCGTTCCGGCCGCGGAGTCTACATTCTTCCGGAAGTTTGGGACGATGAGATGTACATTCTCCAGACTCGTTACAAACGAGGCATATTCTCTCATGATACTGCTCTGTTTCTCTGGAGCCTTACAGATCGGACGCCCAACCGCTACTGCATGACATTCCCTGCTGCTTATAACATCACCAGTGCAAAGAAGGACAATATTAGATTCTCCCAGTCTGTGGAGAGCCTTTATGAACTGGGTCTGACAGAAATTAAGACCCCTGCTCAAAACACCGTCAAGGTATATAACCGCGAGCGTACCTTATGTGACATCCTACGCAAAGGAAGCCGAACAGACATCCAGATAATTACGCAAGCATTCAAAGAGTACGTCAAACTCCCTGACAAGAATATTGCGCTTTTATCCGAATACTCTGAACGCCTCAAGGTAAGTGAAAAGGTCCGCTCCTATCTGGAGGTATTAATATGAAGAATGCCATGCAACTGAAAGCCATTATCAAGAAGATGGCTAAGGAACGAAATATATCCGCCCAGCTGGTTCTGCAGAACTACATGTTAGAACGACTTTTAGAGCGGGTATCTGTTTCCAGGTACCGGGATCACTTCATCCTAAAAGGCGGATTCTTGATTGCCGCCATGGTCGGTTTGGACACCCGCGCCACTATGGACATGGATGCCACGATCAAAGGACTCCCTGTGGATGAGGGCACTATTCGTACTATGTTTGAAGATATCTGTGCAATTGACCTTCAGGATGATGTCAGTTTCTCATTCCGGTCAATTGGTGAGATCCGGGAAGGCGATGATTACACCGGATACCGTATTGCTCTCACCGCCGACTTCCCGCCTATGGCTGTACCCATAAAGCTGGATATCACCACCGGTGACAAGATTACACCCAAGGAAATCGAGTACAATTTCAAACTGCTTATGGAGGACCGCAGCATCTCCATATTGGCTTACAATCTCGAAACCATTCTGGCAGAAAAGCTGGAAACGGTCATCTCCCGCGGTGACCAGAATACTCGCCCTAGAGATTACTACGACATTTATGTGCTCCTCAAGCTTCAATCTCAGAACATATGCCTAGAGCAGCTGCGAGAAGCATTGACCGCCACGTGCGCCAAACGAGGCAGCACTGGGGTGATCAAGAATTATGCAGCAATCATTGATCGGGTCAGTTTGAGTGCCGTTATGCAAGACCAATGGAAAAAGTATCAAACTGACTTTACCTATGCTGCTGATATTTCCTTCCAGGACACCTGCAGCGCTACTCTCTCTATTATGCAGGATCTGATCCCCTAACAGCAAAAATGGAGGCCATCCGGATCTCGCCGGATGGTCTCCTTTTTCTACCTGCACAAAAGGAAATGTATTATCAGCTCAACCAGAGAATCTCCATTCCCTTTTTTAAATAATGCTTGTACTGAGGCTGCAATAAATACTGTATTTCTTCATAATAATCACCGATTACTTGCGTCCTGGCTCTACACCGTTCATATGTGCCCTGTGGATCCGGAAGAGTATCCTCCTCACGTTCTTCTGCCACAATTCCTATTAACAAAATGGTTTGAATATCCAGAATAACCTCCATCGGTTCGCCATCAAGCAAGATAGAGGCTGCATCCTTGTCTATGCAATAATTGGTCAAGAGCCGTAATAATGAAAGACTTCGTTCCGGTATCTGCGCTACATTCATATGGTTTCCCCTTTCTTTATCATGACTTCATTCACCGTTGGGTATAGCCCGGATGAACAAAATATGTCTCTTCGGAATATAAAAATACCCGAAGTCGGGATCTCCATAGGTGATCACATCATCGGTTTTTGCTTCTTTGAATTTGCCTGGAATCGTTCTGTTCTCCGGGATATTCCGCTCCCCCGGAAGTATGATTTGCTCTCCGTTAATAAGATGGATACAATAGTCTTGTGTATACATAAATTTCCCCTTCCGCATTGTAAAAGGACACCCCAAGTAGTTTACTCGGGGTGTCCTCACACCTGTTGCAAATCACATAGCTGCGACGACCTGCATATCTGGATAGTTTTTTAGGTACTTCCTGGCCTTAGATATGTAAGCCGCCACCTGCTTATCGCTAATACCCATTGTGGCACCGATTTCTTTACATGTCTCACCGGCAATGTGACGCAAGAGTACATCAATACATCTGGCAATAAAGGGAGTTGCATTATTCTTTGCCTTATCAATAGCCACCCGGGTCAATTCGCTCTTATGCTTCTCCTCATAATCTATATCAGTATGGTAGTCAGCAAGCTGTATTTCGTCTTCAATCAGAATCTCATGACTTTGCCGTCGGGTAGCATAGATCAAAGCATCACAGATCTCATTCCAAATCAGTCTGTATGCGTATGTAGAGAATGTTCCACCTTTATCGGTCGTAGCAGCCTTGCATAAACCTATGCATCCGATTTGATACAGATCATCATACATAAACATACCGACATTATAAGGCGAATGGACTTTTTCGCGAATTACCTTATTGACCAAACCCATATTATCTGTTACTTTCTTCTGCTGTGCCTCAGTCATGATGCTCTCGCCTCCTTTCTTGGTTGGTGTTGGACACTACGAATGATTCTCCCTTTCTGTGCATGCAGCAGTTTTTTACTTTCATCAATTACCTGCTGGCAGTAATATGGTCCCAACTGACCGATGTGCGTTTTCCCCATTGGTAATCCCAGTACTGCAGACAACCACTCATAGGCATCTACTCTGGACATAAGGCCAGTCTCATAGAGCTGATCAAAATGGTAATGCGCTTTACGGCGCAGCAATCGCAGTTCTTTGTTTGCCAAGCTCCCCATCGGAAGCTTAGTTCCTGGGTGAACCTTAACATAGGAATCACATCTCGGGTAGTTTCGACACACATATAGCATCGTACCTGGCTTGGCATCAGGAACGATCCCCTCCGCCGAACGGAGGGTGACCGAAGAACCGCAGTAACAGCACCGAATCGTGCTGGGGTTAAAGCCGTTCTTTTTCTTCATTACATTTCTCTCCTTCCTGAGTTTGCTTGTACTTTGGATTGCGCTCAAGCCATTCATGGAATCTGGATTTCGGGATACGATACAGTTTCCCCAACCGGATGTGAGGAAGGTTCTTTTCTCGAATTAGTCGATAAACCGTTGTAGTGGATACGCCCATGATCTGAGCAGCTTCATTTGTTTTGTAAACCAAACAGGGAATATCCTGTAATTCTTCTTTTGTCATTTTCATATAGGTAAACTCCTCGTTTCTTGAATTCTTGAAATAGAAAAAGCCGGAAGTCTGCAAAAAACAATACAGAGTCAACTTGCTGGGATATTGGTGTCTCATCCAGCGATTGACTCTGTACGTTATTCAGCAGCCTTCCGGCCTTATATAATTGTGGGTGCTTGCGATTGTGGATCACACTCACTGTGGATCCGTCTTGATTCCCATAGCTCCTCTGAGTCGGTCTGCCTCCAGGTGCACTTCTGAAGTATCAAGAGCCTGCACAAGCCCCTTCCACGCCTTCAGTATAGCAAGGGTGTCTTGATTTGTCAAGCCTAAAAGGAATGTTTTTAGTTTATTTACATTTATATTTGTGCTTTTTCGGCTTGTTTTTAATCATCCTCGTCGTCATACTCAGATGAAGCTGTATTTTTCTTCGGCAAGAACCTCAACCCAATCAATGCACCAATTGCAACAATTAATCCGACTCCAAATATTACAAGATGCGTAGTAGGAATGCCTGCATCAGTAGTCTGGTTGGGGTTGGTCGGAACTTCGGCAGAACCCGTCGGATCCGGCTCTGAAGGTTGTTCTGAAGGGCTGTTTTCGGGATCAGTCTGGGGAATGCTCTCATTCTCCTGCGTATTGGCTTCCTGCAGATGAGAATCCTGAGGTGTGGGAGCCGGCACTGTAGAGTTTAAGCAAGACAATGTGTAATTTTTACTTCCACCGATTTCCAAACGCAGCACGCCATCTTCCCCGACAGCAATTGTACCGGGATACATGCCGGCATCTGTTTTCAGTTCGAACTCAACACCCGCCCAGCTTTCTCCCAACTGGATCACCAGCTGCTCCGGTTCTGCCACCTGCAGTTCATCACCATCGGTGCCTTGCTGCATTGCATAGGTGGGCTGTACCCGGCAACATAGGATACAGGCCAGCGACAGCACCAGCAGTACTGCCTTAACGATTTTTGTTTTCATATTTACTTCTCCGTTTCGTATACTCGTTCGCAGATAACCAAAAGACGTTGCTTACCACCACTAGCATAGGGATGGCAGGTAAGCAGTGTCAGCAGTTCCCTGCCCTCCTGAATATGGATTTGCTCAACTTCATTGGGTTTAATGATTTTGATTTCAGACACCTTAAAAACCATAGTTTCCCAGATATTGGTAATTTCTACGATATCCCCTGGATCAAGCTCATTAATGTACCGAAAATAGCTGGCTCCGCTATAACCGCGGTGTCCGGCAATCACAGTGTTGGTATTCTGCCCGCCGATCGGCAAACTAGTCTGGGACAAATGCGCTGTGCCGGCTGCCATATGTTTCTCGGTTGCACCCAAATATACTGGCATCTCCAGACTCAACTTTGGAATCCGGATCGCACCAAACACCTCATCTGGAAGGCCATATTCTGTCAGACTGAAGCTAGGCTTTTCATAGGAATACTCACAGCTCAGGCCCTCTTGGCCACTGCGATATATCTCATCATTATAGGCGACCATTTCAATCCAAAGTTCCTGATAGATGCTTCGCGACGGCGTCGGCTCGGTACCTTCAGGAGTTGTGAAATCAGTTGGGTCTGACGGTGGAGGGTCGGTAGGTCTGGTATTTTGACGGTCCAGGAACTCTCCTGCCGTCTGTTGGATCTGATGATCTACATACATCCCATACAGTACAGGATACAAGTACACCGCCAATCCAACAAAGAACACCAGAAGCATCAGCAGAACAATAAACAGTCGGAACTTACCCATGTGCCCTCCTGCGAAATCGCCAAACAAGAAACACTACCAAACCCAGAACCAAAACAGCACTGAGTCCAATCAGGATTCCCTGCAGATACTGCTGCTCCCAGGTGGATTTGACAGGCTCTTCGGTTTCCAGTTTCTCCTCGACGATCACTTCCGCCTCCTCGTACTCGATGCGAGTACCTCTGACCAGCAAGCGATGGGTGTTGACGCCAAAAGGCGTGCAGGTCACCAGTGTGCAGAGGTCATTTCCTATTTCAGTCTGGAGAAATGTGGTGTCATAAGGGAGCACTGTCTTGATTTGGTCGACCTGGTATGCCAGTTTCTCACCGAGCACATCCAGGAAAAAGATGTCACCGGTCTTGAGACGATCCAAATCAGAGAACATCTTCTGGGATGCCATACCGGAATGGGCTGTGAGGACACTGTGGGTACTTTCACCACCTACTGGTAAAGAGCTGCCCAGCAGATGCCCCACGCCTCGTTCCAGTGTGGAGTTGTTGGTGCCATGGTATATGGGAAGCGTGACACCGATGGTCGGAACCTCTACATATCCCATGATGCCGTCGCCGGCCAGATTCAAAAGCGAACCATAATTCTCCGATGCGCTAAGAAGGGCTTCTTTCGAGAAGCTGTCCTCATCTTGTGCACCGGGCAGGATGGTTTGGTTATAGGCCACCGCCAGTTCTTTTGCTTCGATCAGCTTGGTGTTATCTACTTGCTCCACCTTCTCCTGATAGTGGATATGGACCTCAGCTTGATGCCGTTCGTTGTACCAGGT
>JAZRLE010000011.1:0-4919 GCA_045646665.1 Faecousia sp.
ATGATATCGCAGATACTGCTGATAGGAAGCTTCATCCAGCCCATTGACGAGATCCTGCAGCAGTTCGCTGGCACCATCGGATGCAACCTCATGGCAGATATGAATTCCAGCTTTGCCAAGGAGTTCTCTGCAATGATCCGGGGTGTGGAACACAAAGGGGAAATCATCCAGACGGAAGGTTTCCTTATTGTAGTCACCGGAAATAAGATAGTCCGAGTGGAGCTGCTGCATAGTTAGGATTACCATGTCATTGGAGATAAAAGCAAAGAATATCTTTCCGTCTTTCTTGCATACCCGCTTAGCCTCTTCAATGCACCGCATCTTGTCAGCTTCATCATGTAGATGATACAGCGGGCCAAAGAGAAGGACAGCATCGAAGGATTCACTGTCATATCTGCTCAGATCCAGAGCATTGCCTTGAACAAGGTCGATGGAATCATGCTCTGTCATCTTTGCCCGGAAAGCAGCAATGTTCGCATCTGCAAGTTCCAATGCGGATACAGAATGTCCCTTGCGGGCAAAGTAAAAACTGTACTCACCAGCACCCGCACCCACATCGAGGATCTTCGCTCCTGGAGTCAAATACTTTTCGATATATCGAACTGTCGTCAAGAACTCCACTCTGGCTGCCTGTGACTTATTCAAACGGTTATTTTCACTTTTGCGACGATAGATTTCCTGCACGAGAGCAGTATCGCTTTCTGCATCATAGTCTTCCATAAAGTGTTTGAGTTTACCCCAATCACTACGCAAAATTGCATAATGGTCAGCATCACAAATACCCTGGTTGTTTCTATCAGAAGCTTGGGTTGTTCCTTCATATTTCATGCCGCACTTTCTCATAACTCTGCCAGAATTCGGGTTGTTGGGATCGTGTCTTGCTGCGACACGATTCATACCGACTTCCTCAAAGAGATATTTGATAACGGCGGTCAGTGCTTCAGGCACAATGCCTCTATGCCACCAGCGACTACCAATGCAATAGCCGATCTCTGCCTCTTCCACGCGATCATTCTGGCGAACCACACTGATAGTACCGATAGGATCACCAAGTTCTTTCAGTACGATCATCCACTGATAATAGTCCAGTTTCTCATATTCACTTGCCCACAAATCCAGAATCTGATGGGCAGTTTCAACTTTTTCGTATGTAGGCCAAGTCAGATATTTCGTGACTTCGGGATCAGAAGCCCAGTTTCGGAACATCGCTTCCGCATCCTCACGAATAGCTCTGCGCAGAATGAGTCTGGAAGTTTCTATGGGTTGGGTGCCTTTATGGCTAAGCATATAATCAGTCCTTTCTATAGCTTTTGTATTATTTTGATTGCCAGTTCGATGAGATTGGCTCGAACATTCTTTTGCTGGTTCCATGCACGTTCATCCCATTTTTCTCCACTGACATCGTCACCAGCGTATAAAAGCTGAGCCAACTGCAGTTGATGGAATTCGGCAACAGCAAAGAACGCAGCAGTTTCCATCTCTACTGTGATGCAGCCTTCCTCTTTTCTGTGTTTCACCATATCCGGAGTTTCCCGATAAAAGGCATCGGTTGTCCATGTTTTTCCGGTTACATACGAAACATTCATGCTGTCTAATCCTTCCTTCACCGTTTTGATCGTTTCCGGATTACATGCTACTTCTCGGGAAGGTGGAAGGTAGTGATAGGAAGTACCCTCATCTCGAACAGCAGTTGTGGGAAGAATCAGATTACCAATGGCCATATCCTTTTGCAAGCATCCTGCTCCGCCGCAAATAATAAATTTATCACAGCCCATGGCATGTAATTCCTCAACGGTACCAGCAGCACCGGGAGCAGTACAGAATGGCATTGTAATGCATAGTTGAACATCATCTATTTCATATTTGTAAATGGGTATATCTAAAACCTCTGAATGAAGATACCCAATTATAGGTAGATTTTGCTCTTGCACAAATTGTTCAAGCTCTTTTCTGAAAAAAGTGATGACACACTTTTCTGGCAGACATTTCTCCAGAAAATCTCCTGCCTGGATAATAGCATCTCTCGCTTCATCGTATTCGCAGATTGGGTGCTCGTGGATATGGATCATTGTACTTCCTCCCTTAGTATTGAATTGCAGTGCAACTGCTGAGTGATTTCAGTCCTTTTGGAAAATGTCAAGAGTGTGATTGGAATAACCTACCATATCCAGCCGTTCGCAGGTGGCAAAATGATAACGCAGGTATAGCTGGAAAGTATCCTCATCCATTTCCGCAAGGGTCTTTCGCATGTGATTTGCATATCCGTCTGTAGCCAGGAAATGCAGTTGTGTCACATTGAAGTGACTGCGTAATGCATCGATATCCTCCTTGCGATGCAGTTCAAACAAATCCCAGGGCCTGGAGAAGGTCTCAAAGGTTACGGGATCTAACATACATTTCTCAATGATGTTATGAATCTCTCCACGAATAAAGCCGTACATGAGAACAGATGCATCACCCATGCAATATGCGCTGAAGATAATTCCACCCTTTTTTGTGACCCGGATTGCTTCTGCTAGAGCTTGCAGCTTCTCTTCCTCAGTAAACAGATGATACATGGGGCCCAATAGCAAAGTGATATCATAGGTGTTATCACTAAAGCCACACAGATTCTTTGCGTTCCCTTGCGTGATTGTGATCTTCTCTCCGGGTTTCGTGTTCTGTTTGAAAATCTCAATGTTGTGCTCAACCAACTCTACGGCATCGACCTGATAACCCTGCTGAGCAAAATAGTGGCTGTATCTTCCGGTAGCTGCGCCAATTTCCAAAATACGCATACCAGGGCGAAGATACTTTTCGATGTATCTCATCGTAGTCAGGTATTCTACCATGCCATATCGGGAGCAAAGGCGGTTATCTTCGTCGTAGCTCCCATAATACTGGGTGAGTGCTTGTAATGTTTCCATTTTCCTTCCTCCTTTAATAAAAAAGCAGTGCAAACCTAACTTTGCGTTAGAGCTTGCACTGCATCTGTTTTTATGAATATCCTAATGCGGTTATCCTAAAAAAGAGTATGACAATGTAAGCCCGACACCATGCCACTGCATAGGGTTACCGGACTTGTTATTAACTACATTGAAGCAATAACGGAACATTGTCAGTTCTCCTTCCTGTGATTTTATGCGATTATACACCCATCAATATTCGTTGTCAACACCAAAAATAACACCCACCGTCCTATATTGAACGGTGGGTATCATAATTATGCTGTTTCTTGATTTATCAAGATAATATAGCATTACCAACTTAAAGAGAAACTACCCTTATGATCCTCTCCCGTAATCTTGACCGTCACCTTACCTGAAATCTCGATTTCAAAAGAAGATGTCTCGATTCCCTGCTGATCATAAATGACATTTCCTTTTTCATCCATGACTGTCATACCGATTTCACCGGAGCTGGATATGATCTCCACTTCTAAAACCGTTGCCTCTCCGTCCGCATTGATCGTCCGCTGCTGGTAACCATCATGGAAAGCATATGTAGCACTCCAGTGGTCCCGGGTATTACTCTCAACCCATCCCATCTGCAATCCGGAACCAGTAGGAGCCACGCCGGATCTCAGAATAACCACAAAGATCACAACTGCAATCACACAGCCACAGATCCAGATCCAATCATTCCGGTTGACATGAGCTGGTCTGGGATTATCTGGCGCATACTCATACTTTCTGGCGACAGTAATCATAGGAATAAACAGACCGCCTAACACCAAAATGAGTATGATGTAAACAGCTGCCGCATCCCAAACTGTAGGCAAGAATTTAGTCATCACAAAGAAGAATACCGGGGATGCCACCAAGCCGATCATAGCCCACAGCTGTCCAGCCCGAACGATATGGGGCCAGTTGCGGTTATTGAAATAGACACCGGGCATGTTCATTCTTAGGAAACCATCAGAGAAAGAAGATATCCTGTTCTCATCATAATACCGTGGAAGCTTTTCTTTCGTAAATACGCAGAAGTACAGACCGAAAATCGCCATCAGGAGCATCATAGTTCCGAGCGATGCGAATATCTCGTCCATAGAATAGCCGAGCATCGTCAAAACCCAGATTTCAAGTAGCCCAACAGCAGCGCACAAGAACAGCTGAAGGCCCCTCTTTAGTCTGTCAGGCCTGTATTTACGCTGTTCCTCTTCGGAAAGGCCAATGACCTTCTTAACGATTTCTTCCGTCTGCCGGGAGTCCATAGGCTCATCCTTGGGAAGTCTTCTGCATTCCAGAAGCTCTGTTACCGTTACTCCCAGGATCTCAGCTAACGGAACAAGAATGGCTACGTCGGGAATGCTGAGACCTCTCTCCCATTTGCTGACTGCCTTATCAGAAACATATAGCTTTTCAGCCAGTTCCTTCTGCATCAGGCCCTTTTCTTTTCGAAGCTGCGCCACGAAGGCACCGAATTTTGCTTTGTCAATTTCAAACATGACTATCGCCTCCTGGCTTTATTTTAGCCTTGAGGGGCCTTCCTTGGCAACCGACCAGCGGTAGAATGGCATATTTCAGGGTGATTTGGCTACCAATCTACTGTTAAGTCACCGGTTTTAGCTCTGCCACAACGATCTCAGGTCGATTGTTAAACCGGATAGGAATAATACTGTTACCGACTCCCCTGCTGACGATCATGTTGGTGCTGCCTTCCGAAAATAGGCCGGCATCATATTCCGGGAAGAAGCCCTGGTTCGGCGCCACCAAGCCGCCGACAAAAGGCAGGCGGAACTGACCGCCATGAGCATGGCCGCTAAACACCAGATCCATTTCGGTATCTACATAAAGGTCAAACAGTTCCGGACGGTGGGATAGTAATACCGTATATCCGTCAGACTCGTTCTTTAGATCCTCAATTGCCTGCCGGGCGACGGATTCAGAATCACCGAATAGATAATCCTCCTGGAAACTGGGGTCATCAATGCCCATGAG
>JAZRLE010000012.1:0-5300 GCA_045646665.1 Faecousia sp.
CCTCAACAAGTGTAGCACAAACTTGTTGAGATGTCAACAAGTGTATTAAATTAAGCGGCATAGAGATACGAATCTCCCTGCCGCTTTTTTGAAAATATACCTTTACTAAATCACTTGCATCAACCAATAGATAAAACCATATACCACACTTGCGGACACGCCGTAGACGATGACCGGGCCGGCGATGGTGAACATCTTGGCGCCCACGCCTAAAACAAAGCCTTCTGCTTGTGTCAACTTAGGACCCATATATTCGTGTTCCATTAGGACTAAATTTTCCGTTTCTTTTCACATTTGGTATGATATTGTAATTATTTCCAGATTGTTGTACTATTAGTATGATAGTATGGTAATATCAGAAGAAAGGAACATAACGTTATGATTACATTAGCGCAAGCTTCTGCTATTTTTCAAAAATTGATTGACGAGCAGGAACAAGAATACACAATAGACCAAATTTCACTAATAATGTTTGATGATCCCATTTATGTTATGATTGCTCTAGATAAAGACGGTAAGCAAATTTTTCCGGGTGAAGTCTTTCCTTCTATCCGCTATGCTGATGGATCTTTAGTCCTTTGGGAATATCCTCCTACAGGATAAATTAAAAGCGGGCGAACACAGTTCGCCCCTACGATTAAAACAATGTGGTTATCCAATAAATGAGACCATACACCACGCTGGCGGACACGCCGTAGACAATGACCGGGCCGGCGATGGTGAACATCTTCGCGCCGACGCCTAATATGAACCCTTCTGCTTGTGTCAACTTAGGACGCAGTGTTTTTTGTCGAAACCAGTAAGATTGTTTCGAAACAGGTCGAAATATTGCAAGCAAATCCGGGGAAATGGAGATAGTAAGTCTGTCTCCATTTCCCCGGTTTGATTTGTTATTTAATTACTTATGCTGCAATCGCGTTGGCGTTAATTCGATCTATCACACGCTTGATGCCAAGCCAAACCGACAGGTCGGTAAACACTTCGACAACGCTGCCGTTATCAGTGAAGGGGGCATCCTGCAGAACAGACAGATCTTTCATAAGGCCGTTATGGACAATGTATTCCACGATTTGGTTCACGAAGTAGATCTGATTGTTATCGAGGGATGTATCATTCAGAAACTCTGCAAAGGCTTCCTTGGCGGCATTCATATCCAGCCCCACGATTTCACGGACAAACTCACCCAAAGGCTTGCTGCCGTACTCGTTTTCGTAGTCCTGTTTCGTGCCGACCTCACTCCACAAGATTCCCTCCAGCACTTTCACATCTGCGCTTGTCAGAGGCTGATTGGTTTTCAACTTGGCGATGACCGCATTGTCCTGGTTCTGACGGATGTAGAACTCCGCCTTCATCTTGTAGTTCTTCAGATCGTCATTTTCCAGTTCGGATTCATTCCAGTCCATAGAGATCAGTTCATCAGCAAAATTGGTGATGTAGGTCATTCTGCCGGTGGGAATGTACTTGATCAAATCACGCAGGTTCTCACGGATATATTCAAACTCATTGATGCCCGCACTCTCCAGGTAATCCGTGTGCAAAATCTTGTTGATCAGTTCACTCTGCACCATGATCTCCGGGATATTGGCTACAGATGCAATACCGCTGACCTTCTTGAAAAGGTCGGTTCTTGCCTTGGCATACTTCTTCCCCATGAGATAAGCCAGTTCAATACCATACATCAGCGCATCGAAACGCACAGCCTTGGCATCGTCCGCATTCGGTGTGATCAGCGGAGCCAATTCATCCCGCATCTGCAGCGTGTTCTCATAGGTAAGGGTTGTGTAGTTATCCGGGTTGGAATACAGTTCCACATACTTTAGATGCTGACGAACAGCAAAGTTCTCCTTGTTCAGTTCCTGCACCTTGCGAACCATATGGTCCACCAAGGTCTTACGGAATGCGATCAACTCCGGTGTCTGGTAGGCAATGTCCTGTAGCTTATAGGCGATCTGTGCCTTCAAACTGAAGATAGCACCTTGCAGTGCAATTTGCAGCGCAGTGGGCTTGCCGTTATTCATCCGGAAGAACTCAAAGTTTCCGCAGAAGTCGAAGATATAGAACTTGTCCTTATCCGCACCATCCCGCAAACCGGGACACAGACGAGTGCCACGACCGATCATCTGCCAGAACTTTGCCTTACTCATGACCTTCTTGAAAAAGACCAGATTCAAGCACTCCGGCACATCGATACCGGTGTCCAGCATATCCACGGAGATAGCGATCTGCGGCAGCTTCTTGGGATCGGAGAACTCATCAATCAAGCTCTGTGCGTAGTTGATCTTGTTGTCGATCACCTTGGCAAAGCCGGGCAGATGGGGATATTCCTTATTGAATACCTCGTAAATCTTCTCTGCATGGCTATGGTTCTTGGCAAAGATAATGGTCTTACCCAGCTTCTGACCGTAGTCGATTTTAATACCTTCAGTCATCAAAATATGCAGTACCTGCCGGATGGTGTCCTCATTGAAGACCCACTCATTCAGCGCAGAGGAAACGATCTTCTCCGGCAGTTCGCCGTTTTCGTCCTCGAAGGTGGCCTCGTAGGCTTCCCGGTCGGCTTCACTCAGTTCATCGTAGGCAATGCCCTGCTCGATAAACTTCAGCTTTGTCTCCACGGACATAAAGTCCACCAAATAGCCGTCCTTAACCGCCTGGGCCAGTTCGTAGCCATAGGTAGGCACACCGTTTTCCAGTTCAAAGACCTCGTAGGTACTCTTGTCGATCTCATCTTTAGGGGTAGCCGTCAGACCAACCAGCGGGGCACCGAAATAATTGAAGATATCCCGATACTTATTGTAGATAGACCGGTGAGCCTCGTCGCAGATCACCAAATCAAAATGACCGCAGGTGAAAAGCTTGCCATGCTCGTCCTTCACATTGTCGATGCAGTTCATCATGGTCTGATAGGTGGAGAACACGCAGTGGGCGGTGTAGTTGTCCCTCTCCTCGCAGAGGTTTGTACAGGAGAGGTCGGGCAGCAAATTCACAAAGCTGCGCTTTGCCTGGGTAACCAGGGAATTACGGTCGGCCAGGAACAGAATATTCTTCACCCATCCGTGCTGCAACAGCACATCGCACAGGGCAATGACCGTTCTGGTCTTGCCGGAGCCGGTGGCCATAACTAGCAGCGCTTTGCGGCGGTTCTTCTTATCCAAGGCATCGCAGACGGCCTTGATAGCGCCCTCCTGGTAGTAGCGGCCTGCAATGTGCTTCTTCACCATCACATTTTTGAGGGACACCCGCATGGTGCGCAGGTTGAACATCTTCTCCAAATCCCGCTTGGAATAGATGGTAGCACACTTGCGCTCCGGGTACTGGCCGTCAATGATGTGGGTCTCAAAACCGTTGGTCAGAAAGATAGCGGGGCGGCGCTTATACTTCTTTTCCAGGATATCCGCATAGAGTTCTGCCTGCTGACGACCCTTGGAAACATCCACGCAGGTACGCTTAGCCTCGATAACGGCAAGAGGCTTATGGGCATCGTCATAGAGCACATAGTCCGCAAAACCAACCTCGCTCTTATTGGGCATGCCGGGCAGCTCCACCTCGTTGATCCAATCCTTGCCCTCGACCCAGCCGGCATCTTCCAGCATGGCATCGATATAGAACTTCCGGGTCTCGTATTCGGAGATGTCCAAAGGCTTGGGCACATAGGTCTGCTGTTGTTCCTCACGGCGAGCCGTCAGTTGCTCTTTCAGCGCCTTGTTTTCCTCTATCAGCGTAGCCAAATCGATCTCTGTAGGGGACGGGTCTCCCGTCCCGCTCGGGAGGCGAGACGCCTCCCCTACATTACGGACGATCTGCGGATCAAACTTCGTTTCCTCATAGGTATCCGCATAACAATAGGCGACGAAGTCCAGGAAAATATGCAGATTCTCCAAACACAGCATTGCCTGCTCTTCTGTGACCTTCTTGCCGGTGTTATGGGCGGCATGATTACCTTTGATGCGAATGAAATCCATACGGACATAGATGTCCTGTCCGACAATTTGGCGGAACTCCTCCCGGGTCATCAGGCTCTGAAGGTTATCCTGATAGGGCATCTCCAGTTCCTTATCCACGGAGTACATCCACTTCACGGCAAACTCCATCGCCCGTCGACAATTGAGGATACTTGCCGCCGGGTCAATATGTAAGATCTTCTCCGCCGCCATCGCCACATCCGCAAAGGATGCAAACCCCGGCTCAGAGAGTAGGAATTTGAAGTTGGACATAGTTGTCACCTCACAAAAGTTGCATATCTCCATCAATGATTTGTGCAGTACTTAAACATATGCTGCAGAATTTTTCACCAAAAACAGTAAGTCTAACAATATGTTCCACGATTTTGCATTTATCAAAACCATACTGCTTTGCAATTTCTGCATCATTGTACTTAGCAAATGCTGGATCGTTCTTCAATGATTCATACCGAGCCTTATCGGTGAAAGAGTTGCCTGTTTCTCTCACCAGCAAGCCCAATCTCACCAAATTATCAATGTACTGTTCTCCATTATATTTTTGCTCACATCCAGCTAACTCTGGGACATTTGTAAACTCCTTAACTATTTCAACAAAACCTTTTTTGTAGTCTTCATGTTCATAGTGAAGACCTATAGTTGGTATCGTAGTATGGGTTTTCATGTATTTGAGGAACTTTGCCTCGTCGGGAGATAATTGCTTAATTATTTCAACAAACCCCGGATGTACCCCATTCTTGACGACGCTATTCATTGAATTTGCCAGCAGGTTTGCATACATATCGCGCAACTCTTCATTATCCATACAATAGCTAATATACTGTAACGCAGGAACGGCAATGTGCGGCTCAGGAGACTCAATGAATGCGGGAGTGATATTTTGCAGTTTTTCTTCAAGCAGTTTCTTGGTTTCTGCCACATTATACTCTCGCTGTAGCACCCATTTTTCAACTGGTGCTAGCGCAGCCTTAATTGCGCGAGGAACTAACCCAACAAGTTCTCCTGTGGGTTTTGCCACCGGTCTACCCACATCAGCATAAGCATCTTTCGCAACCTCTTTTGCTACTTCTTTTACCAACTCCAAGGCTTGTTCATTTTCGTTTGCCATATGATAGTTCATCTCTCTTTCTAACCATCAGCATTTAGTTAACACTACTCATCCAAAATATTCCTGCATTAGGGATTTTTTCAGCAATTCCTGTTTGTCGAGGCTCTGCTGGATTGCCAATTTTGATTTTTCGGTCTGTTCGACGAAGGCTGCAAACTGCTCTTGCAATTCCATTGGTGGAACGATTATTCTCGCCTTTTTAATCTCACCCAAATGCAGATTAGGAACACCGA